>DLBG01000017.1 GCA_002494135.1 Lachnospiraceae bacterium UBA7027 | reverse complement strand
CACTAACCCCGTCCCCCTGGTCCAAAGCTCTGTTCTTCGGGGTTGCCCATCCTTCAGGGCTTGCCCGTCGGTTCAAATGACAGCAGGGTGAATCCTGCAGAAGCCACAATCTTTCCGGCGGCCCTGCTCTCAAGTTCGCTTTTCGAGCGAAGAAGCACTTCCCTCTTTTCCAGACTCACATCCGCCCACAAACCTTCTTCGCTGTGGAACGCGTTCTCCAGTTTCCGCACACAGCCGCTGCAGTGCATTCCGTCAATCTTTAACCGATAGGTATACGGATAGTGACTTTTGTTTTTGTCTTTCACCTTTACCCTGGCAGGCATCGGATCTTTGCCTCCACAGCAGGACGAGCCGTATTTGATTTTTCGGATTGTGCCGTATATGGCCAGCCCGATAACCGCCGCAAGCACAACACTTACAATGATTGTTCCCATCGTTTAGCCTTTCCCAATATTAGTTAGTTGCGTCTAACTACAGGTGAAAAAGAATCCCGCAGGGATATTTCCATTCGTTACGGAATATCCGCTGCGGATTCCGTTTCATTTGGTATGTCACAGAGTTAGTCACCTCTAACATATTAGTATACCCGTAATTAAAAATCAAGTTTTTTCTAAAATGTAGCTCTGAGGCGGCCTGGTTTGGTCTAGGGGGCCTGGTTTGGTCTAGGGGGACGGGGTTAGTGGTTCATAAAATGAACCACTAACCCCGTCCCCAACCACCCAGACACCTCTACCCCTTTTATCATTTTTATTGTAAAATAAATAGTTGTAGCAAATCACAAGAGGGCAATTCAGATGGGCATTTTCAACGTTAAGGAAATCACGGGAACAAACAGAAAAAAACTAATCGATTTCAGGTCATCTCTGGGCGAAGCTGTCAGGCAGGGCAAGGAAATTCCTTTTGCCGACAGGGATATTAACTATTCGCTTACGCTTCAGAATGAGCGACTGAAAGAAAAGGGGATAGACTTAGAGACAAATATCTACAACCGCGACGTGGACGGAAACAAATTTGTCTCCGGCAGAAAATGGAAAGATGCCCACTACGAAAGCACCATGTGCTTCAGCTGGTGCGGGATTAAGAGAACTGTCAAAAAAGACGGAAAGTGGCGTTATACCGATAACAAAAAAACCGTTATTTATGAAACGGTAACGGACGTGGTTTCGGGCGCACACCCGGACAACGATCCGGTCAACTGTCCGAACTGCGGTATGGTATCGACCGTCGCAGGTCTTCAGGACGGCTGCTCCTACTGTGGAACCAAATTCCAGATGGATGATTTGTTCCCGAAGGTAAGTTCCTATTATTTCCTCGATGACGTCGGAATGAGCAAAAAAGAATTTTGGCTCGGATATCTTCCGTTTTACTTTATTACGGCAATTGCAATATATATCCTGGCGATTGTTCTTCGCCCGGAGATTTACCTGCCCCAAAACTTAATCCAAAACCAAAGCTACCTGATCGGTGTACTGATCGGTATCCCTCTTGGCAGTTTCCCCATGGGATATATCCTGTATGCATATTTTCTGTTCATCCGCATGATTGTCAAGGCGATTTTATCTGCGGGAAAAATGGGCACCGCAGGTTCCAGGCGGGCATTCGAATCCAGAATGAGAAAAATAAGTCCGGAATTTTCTTATGAGTATTTTACCAGCAAGGCGATTTCCCTGATTAAGACGGCCATCTATTCGAAGAATCCGCAGGATTTGTTATTCTACACCGGTGGAGAACTTGACCCGAAAATGAAAGACATCATCGATTTAAACTACGGCGGTGCGCTGGGCTGTAAAAAATTTAAGGATGAGGGTAATATGGTCAGAGTCGTAACAAAGGCCTATTTTGATGTGCTTTACGCAAGTGGAAACCGCATTTATTCCAAGAGTCAGGTCTTTTCGGCAACCTTCGTAAGACGAACCGATTTGCCGGTGAATTTAAACTTCTCCATGACCAGAATTCAGTGCCCGACCTGCGGCTCGAGTTTTGACGCCACGAAAAACAAAAACTGTCCGTACTGTGAAAACCCGTATGAGATAACCACCGACGACTGGGCTCTTGTGGAACTGAAATACAATTGAACCATGGGGACGGGGTTCCCGGTCCATTTTCGGAACCAGGGACAAAACCCAAAGAATGCAACAGCGAGTTGCGTGATTTTCCCGTCCCGGCATAATAAAATGAAGTTCATAAGGAGGTAGCCGACATGAGCACACAGAAAATAATATATGAACTCAGAACCAAAAAAGGATTATCCCAGGACGAACTGGCGGAGAAGGTTTTTGTGACCAGACAGGCGGTATCCCGGTGGGAAAACGGCGATACGGTGCCGAATACGGAGACTTTAAAATTACTTTCCAATCTTTTTGATGTATCCATCAATACATTGCTCGGTTCTCCAAGGCAACTGATCTGCCAGTGCTGCGGTATGCCGATGGAAGACCAAATCATCGGAAGAGATAAGGACGGCGGCCTGAACGAAAATTACTGCAAATGGTGTTATGCCGACGGAACCTACACTTACAGCAACATGGATGATTTGATCGATGTCTGCATCCCCCACATGACCCAGCAGGGATTTACCGAGGAGCAGGCCCGCGCCTATATGCAGGAGATGCTTCCAAAGCTGGATTACTGGAAACGTTACGAGGAACTCGGCGATGACGGGAAGTTCGACGAATTCAAAGAAACACTGATTCGGGAAATCAACGACCTTCACATCGAAGGAATGCCGAAACTTGAGAAGTTAAATGCTCTTGTCGGAAAATTCGTAAATCTGGAATACCGTCTTCCCGGCGGAATGAATGTAAAATTCTTAGATGACGGTGTGACATACCTCGGAAATCAGTTGCCGTCGGAGATTGTGGATGGCCTCTGCTTCGGTGTTCTGGCAAATATGGATTTTATCCTCGTATGTACATACGAGAAGAACGGCGAAAATCCGGAACTGCTCGTGTATAAAAAGCGATAATACCCGGGGCATATCTGCAGGACCGATCCGAAAATGGACCACTAACCCCGTCCCCATGGTTCATGGAAGCATTTTCTCCCTGTACGGATTATCCACACTTGCATCGAATCCCTTCAGAAGATATTCATCCGGCAGATACTGACGGATATCCACATCGAGGAAATAATTGCAAAATTCAATTCCGACATATGTGATTTCACGCTCCGCATTTGCCTCCTCGGGAATCATAGCATAGACAAATCCGCTGTATTCATCCGAATCCATTGCAAGCAAATCATATCCGTCCGGTTCGCCCGAAACGCTGTAAATTCCAATAAAATCCTCTACGCCGATTTGGCGGAGCCGGTCGGTTTCGTTTCGGTAATCTTCCTTGTTGTATTTTACCGTCAGATACGCGATGTGCTGCGCATCAAACGGATTGTAATACATATACTGAAAATCTTTTACCTGCATATCGCCGGTAATCTGCCCGGGGAAAATATCAAACCTCCCGGTACTTAAGACTCCGTACTTTTCCGATCCCGGGCTGTTAAAGATGGTCTGATACCCGGAAATATCATTACTAACCTCCACTTTAGCCGTTACTCCCAGAAGATAAAATATACCGATGGTCAGTATACCGAGCA
>DLBG01000136.1 GCA_002494135.1 Lachnospiraceae bacterium UBA7027 | reverse complement strand
CTTACGAAATACTCCACCGCGTTCTCCGGGAAAAATTCCTTAAACTCGGAGTAAAGCTGTGCCGCCAGGGTTTTGTTATGCGCAATGATCAGGGTGGGTTTATTCAGCGCCGCAATGACATTGGCCATGGTAAAGGTTTTACCGGAACCGGTAACGCCGAGAAGGGTTTCAAACTGGTTTCCCGCCTGAAATCCTTTCACCAGCGCATCAATGGCCTGCGGCTGATCTCCCGTGGGCTGATAATCGGAATGTAATATAAAATGATCCATATAATCCTAATTTCAGTTCTTCTCAATCTGACCTTTTAGAATCTCCAGTGCTTTCTGAAGCTGGGTATCGGTCTTGTCCTTCTGGTATGCTTCCACATCAAGTTCCACCTCCACGTCCGGTTTAATGCCGATGCCGTGGAAACAGGTTCCGTTCGGGGAGAAGAATCGTCCCGCGGTGATTTTCGCCGCTGAACCGTCCGGGATGGAGTAAACGTTCTGATATACACCCTTTCCGTAAGTCTTCTTGCCGACAACGGTTGCCATCTGCGTATCCTGCAGTGCGGCAGTCATAATCTCGGCTGCGGAAGCGGTTCCGCCGTTTGTTAATACCACCATGGGAATGTCCCAGTATTTGCTGCCGTCGCAGGAATAATCCTGACGGCTGCCCATTTTATCTTCCGTGTAAACGATAAGACTCTCGGGCATGATTTCACGGCACATATTGACGCAGACGTTCAGATCGCCGCCCGGATTGCTGCGAAGATCGAGTACCAGTCCCTTCACTTTATCGGCTTTTGCCTTATCTATGGCCTCTGTAAACTGCTCGTATGCAATATCGCTGAACTCCGCAAGAATAATATATCCGATACCGTCTTCTTTCTTCTCGTAATAAACATGTTCCTCTGTCACTTCTCCGCGAACTACGGTAATGGATACTTCCTTGCCGTTTCGAATCAGATCCAGCACCACTTCGGTTCCGTCATCGCCGCGGACCATGCTGACGATCTCCGTCAGGGCCATGCCGTATGTCTCCGTACCGTCAACTTTGTAAATGATGTCTCCGGCCTTCACGCCGGCTTTCTCTGCAGGAGAACCCTGGTTGACGCTGTCGATCATCCCGTATCCGGTTTCCGGATCCGTGGTCAGCACGGCTCCGATTCCGAAGAACTTGCCTTCCCAGTCGCCCCGGCTTACTTCAATCTCTTCCCTGGAATAATACGTGGAATATTTGTCTCCGGTGGAGGCAATCATACCGCGGTAAATACCCTCCACGAGGTCTTCATCCGTGATCTCCTCGTAATAACTGCCTTTCAGGAGATTACGAATATAGGCGGCCTTCGTCATTACATCTTCGGTAATGAATCCCTCCGCCGGATTGTGGTTCTCCTTTTTTGTAACAGCCGTTACGATAATTACCGCGATTAAAACACCGAATGCCACTCCCGCCGCTCCGGTGATGACTCCCAAAAGAAACTTTCCGGCGCCGGAATCCTTTTTCTTCGAGGTTTTTTTCGGTTTCGCATCCGGCTCGGCGTGGATTAAAATCTCCCCGTTTTTGCCTTTCATGTATTCGTCTATATTTTCCCGGTCAAGCTCAATCTCACTGTTTTGCGCATTATTTTCCATCGTTAATATACCCCTTTCGATGAATTCCGGCCGGGTAAGAAACCCGGCCGGTCGCTACAGACTTTATTTTAATCTTTTTTCTATGGTTTCACAATATAATTCCATGGAGAAACATAATTTCCGTTCACACGTACGGAGAAATGCAGGTGGTTGCCGGTGCTTCGTCCGGTCGTTCCGACCAGTGCTATCTTCTGTCCTCTCGAAACGCTCTGTCCGCTGGAAACCAGAAGTTTGGAGGCATGCATGTAAATTGTATACAGTCCGCCGCCGTGATCAATCATTACATAGTTACCCATACTGTCGTTATAGGCTGCGCCCACGACAACACCGTCGTATGCGGCAAGGATGTCCGAACCGCCGGGTGCCGCAAGATCCACACCGTTATGGAACTTGTTCGTACCGAGGATGGGGTGAATGCGATAACCGTACTCACTGGAAACTCTGGTATAGGAAGGTGCGGGCCAGCAGAAGGCTCCGCCGTCGTAAACACGCTGCTGAACCAGTTTGGACTGCTCAGCCGCAACCGCTTTCTCTAACTGGGAAATAACCGCATTCTCGGCTGCGAGGTCGTGCTCGAATTCCGCGATGGTTGCGGACTTGGAGTTGATGTCCGCCTGGTATGCCGCAATCTGCTGCTTCTTGGCTTCAATCAGTTCCTCGATCGCTTTCTGCTCTTCTTCGGCTGCCGCTTTATCCTCTTCGAGGACCGCTTCTTCCGCTTCGAGTTTTTCCTTTACGGTTTCCACATAACTTACGGTTTCCTTGTACTGCTTGTACATCTTATTGTCATAATCCGCAAGTTTGTTGATATTCTCCATATTGTTCAGGAAATCTCCGAACCCGTGGGTGGTAATCAGAAGTTCAAGATAATAATCGTCACCCTGTTCGTAAAGAATCTGTACTCTCTTTTTCATGGCCGCATACTGGGTATCCCTTACATCTTCGGCCTCCTCGAGTTCTTTCTTGGTCTCGTTGATTTCAAGCGTCTTGGATTCGATGTCGAGGTTGAGCTGCTCGATTTTATCCATAATCTCGGTTACGCTATGATCCAGTTCACTTACGTATGCGCTTAAGTCCGCTTTATTCTTTTCGAGCTGTTTTTTGATGTTCTGAACGTTTGTAATATTGGCCTTGATTTCGGCTTTTTTCTTCTCTTCTTCCTGAATCTGTTTCTTTTTTTCCTGGATACTTGCCTGAATCTCGGACTCCTTATCCGCCAGTGCCACATAGGGAATTGAGGTGGACAGGACTAAAGCTGCCGATAAGGCCGCCATGGTTCTTGCTATTATTCTGCCAAAATCTTTCCGTTTTTTCATTCTTCCTCCTAAAGGAAACCTTTATACATGAAGATGTTTTCTTACTGTAAAGAAACTTCCGAAGAAACCGATTCCCACACCGATCAAAAGGGATGCCGGTGCAAGATAAATGAACACATCGGAAGCGGGAACGTAGGAAATGAAATCATTTAAGAATGCGAAGTTGCTCTGCAGGAAAGCAAAGGCCGCATTGTACAGGTAATAAAGAACCACAACCGGAATTGCGGAACCGATTAACCCGATAATGATACCTTCGAACACGAACGGAGCACGAACGAAGAAGTCCGTTGCACCGACATATTTCATGATGTTGATTTCTTCTTTTCTTACGGAAATACCGATGGTAACGGTATTGCTGATCAAGAAGATGGATACAGCAAGCAAAAGTCCGATCATACCGACGGATACGTAGGTAACGACCGCCTTTACGCCGGTTAAGGTGTTTGCGGTAAGCTCCGACTTGTTGATTTTACGGATGCCTTCCACGGTTTCAAGATATCCTACCAGTTCACCCTGTTTGGATACGTCGTTTAAGTAAATCTGCAAATTCTCGGAACCTTCAAGAGGGTTCTCGATAAATCCTTCCGCGTTCTCTCCGAGTTTCTTGGAGAATTCTGCCCATGCTTCGTCTGCGGAGATAAAATCGCAACGATATACTTCGGGACGTCTGGTTACCAGTTCGCGAATCTGGTCGATACGCTCCTGCTCCACGTCCTCGTTAAAGTATACGGTTACGGAAACACCTTCCTCCACCGTTTTTACAATGTGGTTTACATTAAATACAACCGCCACAAAGATACCGAAAACGAAAAGGCAGGCGGAGATGGTCGCCAAGGACGCCATCGTAAACCATTTGTTACGGAAAACGTTTTTAACTCCCTGACCGAGGGTGTAAAAGAATGTATTAATCATCGATGTACGCTCCCTTCTCCTCGTCGCTTAAGATAACGCCCTGCTTCAGTGTGATAACGCGCTTCTGCATGGTATTGACGATATCGCGGTTATGGGTTACGACAACGACGGTAGTGCCGTTTTCATTGACCTTTTCCAACAGCTTCATAATATCGTTGGTGTTTCTGGGGTCCAAGTTACCGGTCGGCTCGTCCGCAAGCAGAATGGTCGGCTTGTTGACAAGGGCACGGGCAAGAGCCACACGCTGCTGCTCACCACCGGAAAGCTGTTTGGGTTTTGCTTTGTATTTACCCGCAAGGCCCACCATGGAAAGCATGTTGGGAACATTCTTGCGGATTTCCTTCTCGGACTTTAAGACGATTCTCTGAGCGAAGGCAACGTTATCATAGACGTTGCGATCTTTCAAAAGACGGAAGTCCTGGAATACGACGCCGAGGGTACGACGGAATTTCGCAACCTGAGCGTGTTTCATCTTTGTCAGATCCTGATCGTTGACGACAACCTTTCCGGAATCGGCGGTCAGTTCACGAAGGAGAAGTTTGATCAGTGTGGACTTACCGGAACCGGAGTCACCCACGATGAAGACGAACTCTCCTCTTTTGATTTTCAAATTAATATCCATCAGAGCCGGAACGCCGTTGGCATCCGAATAGGCTTTGTTGACACCCTCTAAGTAGATAACGTACTTGGAGTCGTCTTTGCCGCCTTTCCGGCTCTTCTTTTTCTTTTCCTTTTCCTGTTCTGCCATGATTACTCCTTAAATCAGTACTCAATATTCTCCATATAGTTCATGTAGCGCACTACCATGAGTGCAATACGGAAAGTAATGGCATCCTCAAACACACGCAAATCCAGACCCGTGGTCTTCTGCAGTTTGTCAAGACGGTAAACCAGCGTATTTCTGTGAAT
>DLBG01000090.1 GCA_002494135.1 Lachnospiraceae bacterium UBA7027 | reverse complement strand
TGAGCTATCGAGGAATGATATTAAGGAGGGACCCACGCAGTGGGAGGATTCCTTAATGTGATACGAGCACCCATTCGCGTAGCGAATCTTTATTGGTGCGAGTTTCCCGTTACTATCACAATCTCTTGTGATAACGGAGATGGAGGGATTTGAACCCTCGCGCCGCGCGAACGACCTACACCCTTAGCAGGGGCGCCTCTTCGGCCTCTTGAGTACTTCTCCTCAGTATCCGAACTGCGCTGTTTCCTTTAGCGCAAATACGATTATACTAAACAGAGCAAAATCTTGTCAAGACGGACGCCCCTTTTTGTATCTTCCTTTTTACGGAAAAGAGGAGTATGATATGTATGTTATTTGTGAAAATCTGTGCTATGGGAGATTACGCATCCTATGCGTAATTTGTTGAACCGGGAATGCGACTGAAGAATATCAAAGGATCCAGAGAATACATTGCAGCAAGCGAATATGTCATTGAAGAGGAAATCATGGCCTCCCATAAAGGAAAGTGGGCGGCGGAGATTTACCAAAACGCAAATCCGCTGCAGATTGAAATCGGTATGGGAAAAGGAAGGTTCATTACGGACCTTGCAAGACTTCATCCCGAAATCAATTATCTGGGAATCGAGAAATATTCATCCACCCTGCTTCGGGGAGTTCAGAAGCTGGAGGCTGATCCGGTCCCGAACTTAAGGTTCTTAAGGATGGATGCGGAAGGAATCGAAGAGATTTTTGCCGAAGGAGAAGTCGACAGGATTTACCTGAATTTCTCGGATCCGTGGCCGAAGGACCGCCATGCGAAGAGAAGACTCGAGAACAAACTCTTTCTTCGAAAGTATTACCGGATTCTGAAACCGGGCGGACGAATCGAATTCAAAACCGACAATACGGCGCTGTTTGATTTTGCGGTGGAAGAATTAAAAGACGAACCGTGGAAGATTATCGGCATCACGAGAGATCTTCACAACGATGAGGCAATGAATGAGGGAAACGTCATGACGGAATATGAAGAGAAATTCTCCGCCATGGGAAATCCCATTTATAAATATGTAATCGAAAAAATCGAAAGGAAAGGAGCGCTTGATTCATGAGTAAGAAAAGAAGAATCGTCAGCGTCGTGGTGTTTGCGGCCATACTGCTTGTGATTCTTACGGGAATCGTCCTTTTGGGAAAACCCGCGCCGAGGCCGGAAAGCCTTTCGGAAACCATGCGGGATGCCGTGCTTCACGAAAGCATGAAGGTAAGTCTCTTCGGACTGATGGATGTCAATCCCGGCCTGATTTCCGCCTTTGCCGTAACCGGTATTCTGACGGTTTTTGCATTAATCTGCAGAATCTTCGTAATACCGCGCTTTAAGGAAATCCCAGGTAAATTCCAGCTGGTACTCGAAACACTGGTGGATTTGTTCCGGAATCTGGCCAAATCCAATTCGCCGGAAAAGAACAGAGTTTTAAGCGCCTATGTTTTCACCGCGGGTGTATACATTTTTGTGGGAACGATGTTTGAACTCTTCGGTTTCCAGGCCGTTACCACATCGGGAGCAAGCATATCACTCCCTGCGCCGTTAGCCGACATCAACGGGGCCATTGCGATGGGCTGTTTGTCGTACCTGTTCATTTTGGTCGGCGGAATCGCGAATAACGGATGGCACGGATTCTTAGGAACCATTAAGGAATTCTCCCTTCCCCTTTCCATGAGTTTCCGTCTGTTCGGAGCACTGTTAAGCGGTGCGCTGGTAACCGAGCTTGTGTATTATACGATGGCGTTAAGCTTTATCGTACCGGTACTTGTGGGAGTGCTGTTTACCCTCTTACATGCGCTGATTCAGGCATATGTCCTTACGCTTCTGGTTTCCATGTTCTACGGAGAAGTTTCCGAAAAGAAACTTCAGAAACCTAAGAGGCGGAAGAAAAAACAAATCAAAGAAGAAACGACTGATAACAATACAATTACTCCGGAGGTATCCAAATGAAAAACGTAAAGAAAATCGTAACGGCAATATTGATTCTTATTTTAAGCTTCGGGATCCTTGCGGCACCGTTTAAGGTATTTGCCGCAGGCGGTGATGAGGAGTCTGCATACGAAATCGTGGAAGCGGGTGACACAAGCTACAAGCTTTCCACCACGGCCATGAAGGCACTGGCGGCAGCCATCGCCATCGCAATTCCCGCAGCAATCGGTGCGCTTGCCATGGGTATCGCAACCAGCAAGTCCGTGGAAGGTATTTCCCGTCAGCCGGAAGCAAGCGGCAAGATTCAGTCTCTGTGGATGCTCGGTATGGTATTCGTCGAGACCGCCGTTATTTATGCACTGGTTGTTACCATTCTGATTGTATTCGTTTTAAACTAACCGAAAGTTAGAGAGGGTCATGAATATGCCTTTGAATATTGACTGGCAGCAGATTCTGCTGCATGTACTGAATTTCACGATTCTTTTTGCGGTGATGTACTTCTTTTTATTCAAACCCGTAAAAGATTTTATGGAGAAAAGAGAAGCGTCCTATCAAAAGAAGCATGATGATGCAAAGAAGGCTTTGGAAGACGCCGAGAAGACAAAAGCGGAGTATGAGAGTAAAATCGCCGCTGCGGAGGAAGAAATTTCCGTAATGAAGTCCGAGGCCGGAGCAAAGACCGCGGAAGAAAGAAACCGTGTGCTCGAGCAGACCAGGGCAGATGCTCAGAATATCCTCGAAACCGCCAGAAAGCGCGGTGAAATCGAGCATGATAAAATCATTGCCGAAGCACAGAAAGAAATTGCTGATATCGTAACCACCGCAACGGAGAAAATTGTTCTTAGTGCGGACGTGAAAAAGAGTTACGATGAGTTCTTAAAGAGCGCAGAAGGAAACTTGAAGAATGAGTAATTACAGCAACTTTACCAAAGCTTATCTGTATTCCGCCATTGCACCCACTGATGCGCAGATGGCGGGATTTCACGATTTTCTCTCCAGAAAATATGAAAGAGACATCGAAGTTTCCTGGGTCCGGTCCAAGGAGTATCCGGGCGGATTTCGTCTGGAAATCGGGAATGACGTATATGACTGGAGCAAAGAAGGAAAGTTCGAACAGTTAAGAGAGAAATTAACCTATCTTGCGAAACACTCCGACAACGTCATCCCGCTGATGAAGGAGACCGTGCACAACTGGACGCCGGAAGCGATTGCACTTGAAGTCGGTACCGTTCTTACGGTCGCAGACGGAATAGCCACGGTGGAAGGTCTCGAGAATGCCACATACGGAGAGATTCTGATTTTCACAGACGGTATCCGAGGCATGGTCATGGATCTGAGAAAAGACGAAGTCGGCTGTATCCTTTTCTCCGACGAAGCTCCCATTATGGAGGGCAGCAGCGTTTACCGTACCGGTAAAACCGCCGGCATTCCGGTCGGCGAAAAATATTTGGGCCGTGTTGTGAATCCTCTCGGAGAGCCCATCGACGGAAGAGGCAGCATCGAAGCAAAGGGATATTATGCCATCGAACATGCGGCACCCGGTATCATTGACCGTCAGCCGGTAAACAGACCCTTAGAGACCGGAATCCTTGCCATCGATTCCATGTTTCCCATCGGACGCGGTCAGAGAGAGCTTATCATCGGAGACCGTCAGACGGGTAAAACCGCCATTACGCTCGATGCGATTACCAACCAGAAAGGCAAGGATGTAATCTGCATCTATGTGGCAATCGGACAAAAAGCTTCCAGTGTTGCCCAGCTTGTCAACAATTTGAAAATCAAGGGTGCCATGGATTACACCATCATCGTCAACGCATCCGCATCGGATGCGGCACCCATTCAGTATATCGCACCTTATGCGGGCTGCGCCCTCGGCGAATATTTTATGAATCAGGGGCAGGACGTTTTAATCATCTATGACGATTTGTCCAAGCATGCCATTGCATATCGTTCCTTAAGCCTTTTGCTTGACCGTTCTCCGGGACGTGAGGCATATCCCGGCGATGTATTTTATCTGCATTCCAGGCTTTTGGAGCGCGCGGCGCATTTAAGCGATGAGCTCGGAGGCGGATCCATGACGGCCCTTCCCATCGTTGAAACACAGGCGGGCGACGTTTCCGCGTATATTCCGACCAATATTATTTCCATCACCGACGGACAGATTTTCCTTGAATCCGCGCTTTTCTTTGAAGGACAGCGTCCCGCCGTCAATGTCGGTCTTTCCGTATCCCGTGTGGGCGGCGATGCCCAGACCAAGGCCATGAAAAAGGCTACGGGTACCTTACGACTCGATCTTGCCCAGTTCCGCGAAATGGAAGTATTCACCCAGTTTTCGTCGGACCTTGACGAGAGCACGAGAAAGCAGCTTCTTTACGGCAAGGGCTTAATGAGGGTTCTTCGTCAGAAGCAGTATTCCCCGTATTCCGGCGAAGAGGAAGTAATCCTTCTGGTGTGCGCATTAAACCGCATCTTTCTGGATGTGGAAGAAAAGAAGATTAATGATGTGGCAGCCGGCCTTCTTTCTTATTTTACAAAGAACCGCCCGGACATTAAGGACCGTATTACCGGTTCCGAAGGTCTGCCCGACGATTTAAAACAGGAAATTCTGTCGGTTGCAAAGGAATACATGTCTAAGCGTTAATGCATTTCGGGATTAAGGTATGTCGAACATCAAAGAAATCAAGAACCGAATAAAGAGCGTTCAGGATACCCGTAAAATCACCAACGCCATGTACTTAATCTCCTCCACCAAGCTTCAGAAGGCAAAGAAAAGCTTCGAAGCGACGAGGCCGTATTTTGATGCGGTATCCCATGAGATCAAGCGAATTTTCCGTATCGACGAAAACGTACAGAGCCGGTATTTTTACCCGAAGGGCGTCATCGAGGATTTAGAGGGTACTTACGGTTATCTGGTAATCACCGCGGACAAAGGTCTGGCAGGTGCTTACAACCAGAATGTAATCAAGGAAGCGGTCAGGATGCTTTCGGAGCACGAGGATAATATGCTTTTTGTGGTCGGGGAGTGCGGACGTAATTATTTCGTAAGCCACGATATCCCCATCGAGCAGTCCTTCCGTTATTCCTCCCAGAACCCGACACTTTACAGGGCCAGGGAGATTACTTCGGCGCTTCTTGATAAATACGATAAGGGTGAAATCACAAAGATGTATGTTATTTTCACCGATTATCACAACAGCTATTCCGAAGCGGCGGAAGTGATGCGCCTTCTGCCTTTCCATAAGGCGGACTTCAACATAGCCCCTCCGGTCTGGGAGAAAAAAGTCAGGGTTCCCTTTAAGTTTATGCCGAACTTAACCGAGGTTCTTGACAATACCATTGAAAGTTACGTGCTCGGTATCGTTTACGGCGCACTGGTGGACAGCTTCGTATCGGAGCAGAGCGCCAGAATGAACGCCATGGATTCGGCCAATAAGAGCGCCCAGGAGATTCTGGACAATCTCCGCATCCAGTATAACCATACCAGACAGAGTATGATTACACAGGAAATTACCGAAGTTTCCGCCGGCGCGAAAGCGATGAAACGAAAGAAAGAAAAGAAAGCTCTCGAAAGGCAGAAAGAGCTGATTCGTATGCTGCAGGAGAGGAATGACTCATGACAGGTAAAATTACACAGATTTCAGGATCCGTTGTGGATGTGCGTTTTGATGCGGAGCATATGCCCCGTATCCGTGAAGCGCTTTTTGTAACCTATAAGGACAGAAAATTTGTCATGGAAGTGGCACAGCACATCGGAAACAAAGAGGTTCGCTGCATCATGCTTTGCGGAAGCGAAGGCTTAAGCCGCGGTATGGAAGTGGAAGCAACGGGTAAGGCGATTCAGGTACCCGTGGGAGAAGCGACTCTGGGACGTGTTTTTAACGTAACCGGCGATCCGATTGACGGGCTCGGTCCCATTCCCGAAGGAACGGAGAGATGGGAAATACACAGAAAAGCTCCCACCTTTGCACAGCAGCGTCCCGCCGTGGAAATTCTCGAAACCGGAATCAAGGTAATCGATCTTTTAGAGCCTTATGCCAAGGGCGGTAAAATCGGTCTGTTCGGCGGTGCCGGTGTAGGAAAGACCGTTTTAATCCAGGAGCTGATTCACAATATCGCTACGGAGCACGGCGGCTATTCGATTTTTACCGGTGTCGGCGAGCGTTCCCGTGAAGGAAACGATTTATGGCGTGAAATGAGAGAGTCCGGTGTTTCCGAGAAAACGGCACTGGTCTTCGGTCAGATGAACGAGGCACCCGGTGTGCGTATGCGTGTGGCCCTTTCCGGTCTTACCATGGCGGAATACTTCCGTGACAAGAAGCGTAAGGATGTGCTTTTGTTTATCGATAATATTTACCGTTTCGTACAGGCAGGTTCCGAGGTATCCACACTTTTGGGACGTATGCCTTCCGCGGTTGGTTACCAGCCTACGCTGGCAGAGGAAATGGGCTCCCTTCAGGAGCGAATCACTTCCACGAGACGCGGTTCCGTTACCTCCGTACAGGCGGTTTACGTGCCTGCGGATGACTTAACCGACCCCGCGCCCGCAACAACGTTTACCCATCTGGATGCCACAACGGTTCTTTCCAGAAAAATAGCCGAGCAGGGTATTTATCCCGCGGTGGATCCCCTGGAGTCATCATCCCGTATCCTTGCTCCCGACGTTGTCGGAGAAGAACATTACGAGATTGCCAGAAGGGTGCAGGAGTCGCTGCAGAAATACAGAGAGCTGCAGGATATTATCGCCATCCTCGGTATGGAGGAGTTAAGCGACGAAGACAAGCTGACGATTTCGAGAGCCAGAAAAGCACAAAGATTTTTATCCCAGCCCATGTCGGTGGCGGAGAAGTTCACCGGTCTGGAAGGAAAATACGTTCCGCTTTTTGAAACCCTTCGCGGATTCAAAGCCATCGTGGACGGTAAAGTGGATGAACTGCCCGAAGCGGCATTCTTTAACGTCGGTACGTTAAGAGATGCCTTCCAGAAGGCGGAAAAGATAAAAAGAGGCGAGATTTAATAAAAAGAGGGCGTCCGATTGAAAGCATTTCATTTGAAAATTTTAGCGGCGGAAGGACTCTTCTACGAAGGAGAGTGCGAATCCCTGATTCTTCCGATTTCCGACGGACATTACGGAATTCTGGCCGACCATCAGAATACCTGCGCTGCCATTAAGCCCGGAACGCTGGAGTTTACGGTGCCGGAAGAAGGCAAGCGGTATGCGGTCATCAGTAACGGGACCTTCATTATGGAGGACAACGAGGTTACGATTCTGGCCATTACCGTGGAACGTCCCGAAGACGTGGAAATCAACAAAAAGCGCAGGGCCGAAGAGGAAGAGTACGAAGAGAGGATGCGGCAGCAGAGCATCAAGGAATATAAGTCCAACCGGCTTCGTATCGAGCGCGAAATGAACCGTCTGAAGGTGGACAAAAAAAATACCAATCAGGATCTGGATTAACAGGTCACTTAAAAAAATTGCCGAAGCAGGCAATTTTTTTATTGCAATCGAAAAAAAATGGAATTATAATTTTTTTTAGTTTTTTTAGTTGTTTAAAGCGGTAAAGCATTTTCGTTTATCCGATGGCAAAAAAGCCTTCGGAGGGCGAAACGAAAAAAGGAGGATAAAGCCATGTCATATGTTGACGAGATTTACGATTATGTCGTAGCAAAAAACCCCGCACAGCCCGAATTTCATCAGGCTGTAAAGGAAGTTCTGGAATCTCTTCGTGTAGTAATCGAAGCGAACGAAGAAGAGTACAGAAGAGATGCATTACTGGAAAGACTTGTAACTCCGGAGAGACAGATTCTCTTCCGTGTTCCCTGGGTAGATGACAAGGGACAGGTACAGGTTAACAATGCATTCCGTGTACAGTTCAATTCCGCAATCGGACCTTACAAGGGAGGTTTAAGACTTCATCCGTCCGTAAACCTTGGTATAATCAAATTCTTAGGTTTCGAGCAGATCTTCAAGAACTCCTTAACCGGTCTTCCTATCGGCGGCGGCAAGGGTGGT
>DLBG01000076.1:10017-21266 GCA_002494135.1 Lachnospiraceae bacterium UBA7027 | reverse complement strand
CATGATGAGCGAGCTCGGACGTGAAACCGTAAGTGCATATGCGGCTGCCAAGGGCGGACTTAAGATGTTAACCCGTAATATCTGCTCCGAATACGGTGAGTACAATATTCAGTGCAACGGTATCGGACCGGGCTACATCGCAACTCCTCAGACCGCACCGCTCAGAGAGCGTCAGGCTGACGGTTCCAGACATCCGTTTGACAGTTTTATTATTGCAAAAACACCCGCTGCAAGATGGGGAACCGCAGAAGATTTACAGGGACCGGCTTTGTTCTTAGCAAGCGATGCTTCGAACTTTGTAAACGGACACATCCTCTATGTGGACGGCGGAATTTTGGCATATATCGGAAAACAGCCTTAACAGCGGTAAAGGAGAAGAAGAGAAATGAACGAGATTTTAGAACAGATTTATCGTATCGGTATTGTACCGGTAATTGCCTTAGATGATGCAAAGGATGCCAAGCCTCTTGCGGAAGCTTTGATTAAGGGCGGACTTCCCTGTGCGGAAGTAACGTTCCGTACCGCAGCCGCGGAAGAAGCAATCCGGATTATGGCAAGTGAGTTTCCCGAAATGTTAGTCGGAGCAGGCACCGTGCTCACCACCGAGCAGGTTGACCGTGCTGTCGGAGCAGGCGCGAAATTCATCGTAAGTCCCGGACTGAATCCCGAAGTGGTAAAATACTGCGTTTCAAAAAATATCCCCGTGACACCCGGATGTGCAAATCCTTCGGATGTGGAGCAGGCAATTGCATGCGGACTCGAAGTGGTGAAATTCTTCCCTGCGGAAGCAGCGGGCGGACTTCCCATGATCAAAGCCATGAGCGCACCGTATACACAGATGAAGTTTATGCCTACCGGCGGAATCAGCGCAAAGAATATCAATGAGTATTTAGGATTTAAGAAGATTATCGCCTGCGGCGGAACCTGGATGGTAAAATCCGATTTGATCAAAGCCGGTGCTTTCGATCAGATTGAGGCCATGACAAAAGAGGCGGTTGATACCATGCTTAACTTCAGCATTAAGCATATCGGAATCAATGCAGCGGATGAAAACGAGGCAGGCAGTGTTGCCGACAGTTTCTGCGACTTACTCGGAGCGGAGAAGAAGGTTGGAAACAGCTCGATTTTTGCGGGAAGCTTAATTGAAGTGATGAAGACTCCTTACCTCGGAGCACACGGACATATTGCAATTTCCACCACCAATGTGGACAGAGCGGTATATCATCTCGGAAGAAGAGGTTATACCTTCAATATGGAAACCGCTAAATACGACGCAGACGGAAGAATGTCGGTTGTATATCTCGAAGGAGAAATCGGCGGATTCGCAGTTCATCTTGTAAACAAATAAAAGAAATAGAAATTTGGTAAGCGCAAAAAACCAGTAAAGAAAACAGAGAGGTTAAAATTATGGCAGGAAAAATTGTTACATTCGGTGAGATTATGCTTCGTCTTGCTCCGGAAGGATATTATCGTTTCGTTCAGGCGGAGAAATACGGCGCAACTTACGGCGGCGGTGAAGCCAACGTTGCGGTATCTTTGGCAAATTACGGTTTGGATGCGGCTTTTGTTACGAAGCTGCCCAAACATGAAATCGGACAGGCAGGCGTAAATTCCTTAAGACGTTTCGGCGTAGATACATCCTTTATTGCCCGCGGCGGTGACAGAGTCGGAATTTATTACCTTGAAAAAGGCGCAAGCCAGAGACCTTCCAAGGTTATTTACGACCGTGCAGGATCTTCCATTGCAACCGCAACGACGGAAGATTTCGACTGGAATAAGATTTTTGAAGGTGTGGAATGGTTCCATTTTACCGGTATCACTCCGGCACTTGGCGACAATGTGGCAAAAATCTGTGTGGAAGCATGCAAGGCCGCAAAGGAAAGAAATATTACCGTAAGCTGCGATTTGAATTATCGTAACAAACTCTGGAGCAAAGAGAAGGCAGGACAGGTCATGACCGAACTTTGCCAGTATGTGGATGTCTGCATTGCAAACGAAGAGGATGCAAGCGACGTATTCGGAATCAAGGCAAGCGATACCGACGTAACCACCGGTAAGGTTAACAAGGAAGGTTACATCGAAGTTGCAAAGAAGCTGGCAGATACCTTCCACTTCTCCAAGGTTGCCATTACTTTAAGAGAGTCCCTTTCCGCAAATGACAACAACTGGTCCGCAATGCTTTATACGGAAAACGAAGCATATTTCTCCAAGACGTATAAGATGCATATCGTAGACCGTGTAGGCGGCGGCGATTCCTTCGGCGGCGGTTTGATCTACGCTTCCGTTAACAATTACGATCCTCAGAGTACCATCGAATTTGCCGTAGCGGCAAGCTGCTTAAAGCATTCCATCGAGGGAGACTTTAACATGGTTTCCGTTGATGAAGTAAAGAAACTTGCAGGCGGAGATGCATCCGGTAGAGTTCAGAGATAGGGTTGAATTATGTCAGTACATGTTTTGGAAGAAGCGAACAGATGTCTTCAGTGTAAGAATCCGCGCTGTGTGGAAGGCTGCCCCATTCATACCAGAATTCCGGACATGATTCGAATGCTCAAAGAGGGCGATACGCTCAATGCCGCAGAAATGCTTTATGAGAACAACCCGCTTTCCATGATCTGCTCCCTGGTCTGCAATCATGAAAAACAGTGCGAAGGGCATTGTGTGCGCGGAATCAAAGAAGCACCCATACATATTTCCGCAATCGAGAATTATATTTCCGATTCCTGTTTTGAAAGACTGGAAGAGAAGAAACTTCCTTCAAACAATATGAAGGTAGCGGTTATCGGTGCGGGTCCTGCGGGCATTACCATCGCCATTCTTCTGGCACAGAAAGGTTATAAGATTACCGTCTTTGAAACAAGAGATAAAATAGGCGGAATCATGCGTTACGGAATACCGGAGTTCAGACTTCCGAAGTCTAATCTGGATCGTTATTATGAAAAAATGAAACGAATGGGCATTCTTTTCCGCCCCAATTTCGGTGTGGGAGGAAGTGTCAGCATTCAGGATCTTTTGGATGACGGTTATAAATCCGTCTTCATCGGAACCGGTGCCTGGAGACCGAAACGCCTGAATATTCCGGGAGAAACGTTCGGAAATGTGCAGTATGCCATCAACTATCTGAACAATCCGGATGTATACGATCTCGGAGATAAGGTGGCGGTAATCGGTGCAGGAAATGCCGCCATGGATGCGGCCCGTACAGCCATTCGTCACGGATCCCGCTTTGTAACGGTGATTTCCAGGGACGATCATTTATCCGCCTCCAAGGAGGAGTCCGGATATGCTACGATTGACGGTGTGAATTTTATGTATAATAAAGCACCGATCAGGATTACCGATGAGGGACCTGTATTCTGTGATACATACAGAGACGAGGACGGAAAACTGCAGCTGAAAGAAGATACGGCCGCGCTTTTTGAGGCGGATTCCGTAATCATAGCCATCTCCCAGATACCGCAGGACAAGCTGGTAAACCGGGATAAAGATTTAAAATTAAACGACCATGGAAATCTCGCAACAAACGAGAAAGGAGAAACCACAATGCCGGGTGTATTTGCTTCCGGCGATGTGGTAACCGGAGCAAAAACGGTGGTACACGCCGTTGGCTACTCGAAAGAAATTGCAGAAGATATGGACAAATATATGAAGTCCCTTTCGTAACCGAAAGGGACTTCATTTTTGAATGATTGGTTTTATTAACGAAGAATTACAGAGTCTGTCCTTCGCCGTACAGATAACCGGCCACAAGGCGGCTTATGAAGAACAGTACCGCGAATTCATCCTCCTGCCAGATACGAAGTGTTCTGGGCTCCGCACACATCAGATAGCCGAAAAACCGATGGCTGATTTCCACGCGAGTGACCATAATCGTTTCGATTTCCCGCTCGACAAGTGCTTTGTACAAAAGGGGAGAAAGCTGTTTGAATTCGGCTAGACTGTTGGAATTGTATAAATCATGCGTCATGATGTTCTCAATATCCGGAACACAGGCGATAATTTCATCGGAATGAATGCTCTTTAAATTATAATTTGCATCAATGTAATAAAATTCACTGATTCTTAAATCCTCTTTCATAATCTCAAACATCGCGAGCAGTTTGTCGTGAATGTCTCCGGAGGAATCGAATTTCTTAGCGAGGTCGTGGAATGTAACATACAGACCGTGGCCTTTTAATTCCTGAATTTCAATGTTCTGATGCTTTTCCTTTACGTAAATGATATAGCAGTTTCTGCCTTTGATTTTGCCCCGGTAAAGGGTTTTGTCAACGAGCGCGAATAAATCATCGAAATTGTCCGCATTATAGGGGAATGTGGCACTGCCGAGCGTTCCCGTGATAAACGGCGAACAGGTTCCGACGTCGATATTTTTACGCATGACGTTAAAATTGGCATACATCTGCAGATAGAAACTCTTAATCTGATCGTATTGCAGGTCTCTTAAGTTGACCAAAAGGAATTCGTCACCGCCGATTCTGCCGACGATACCGATATCGTCACAGTAGCGCATCATATCGGCTGCGACGCCTTCGAGTACACCGTCACCGACTTTATGTCCGTAAGTATCGTTGATGAATTTAAAGTTATCCAGATCCAGAAGTGCCATGGTAAAAGGAACACGGTTATCAATCAGGGAATGGATAAAATTAAAAATATACTGACGGGAAATCAGGCCGGTCAGAGAATCCAGGAAAGAAGAAACACTCTGTTCCTTCATCAGTTCCCGAAAATATGTGTAACGTTCCAGTTTTGCTTCCGTATAACAGCTCCGCATAGTTATAATCCCGATCATTAATTCAATTCACCAGTTTCTCATTTACTATATCACAAGTAACAGCTACTGAGAATAATCCGACTGACAGATTTTTTGAACTTTTATTGTGCAAAATAACTTGATATTTTTTCTGTTTTCATTCTTCGTTTTTAGGTTGATTTAAGTTTCGCATTTTATTATGAACACAGAAAGCGAGGAAAGACTATGGGTTATCAGGATACATTCAAGCGATATGAAATAAAATATCTATTAAGTGCGAGACAGAAAAGAGATCTGATGCGGACAATAGACAGGCACATGACTCTCGACTGCTACGGCCATACCACAATCCAGAACATTTATTACGATACGCCGGACTGGATTTTAATCCGCACATCGTTAGATAAACCGGTATATAAGGAAAAACTGAGGCTGAGAAGCTACGGAAGGGCGAATGCGCAGGATACGGTTTTTATCGAGATTAAGAAAAAATACGACGGCGTGGTCTATAAAAGAAGAACTTCCGCAACCGAGAAAGAGGCGACGGCATACCTGAACCACGGAATCAAACTTGCCGGACACGAAGACCAGATTTCCAGAGAAATCGATTACTTTAAGGGATTTTACAAAGGGCTGAAACCGGCGATGTTTATCAGCTACGAAAGGGACGCATATTACGGAAATGACAATCCGGATTTCAGAGTCACTTTCGATGAAAATATCCTCTGGAGGGAAGAAGACTTAACGCTTCGCAAGGAGGCTTACGGAGAAGCGATTTTACTTCTCGGACAGAGTCTGATGGAGATCAAGGTCGCGGCGGCAATGCCGATGTGGCTGACGCGTGAATTAAACCGCCTGGGTATTTTCCAGACATCGTTTTCCAAATACGGGAGAGCGTATGAGATGAGACAGTCGGCGATTTTAAACGAAAGGAGAGCATAAAGATGAACAGCTTTTTTTCGGGAATATTTGAGAGTACGACAACTTCGTTACAGATAGGGGATTTTCTTTTATGTCTGTGTGTATCCCTGGCAATCGGTGCCTTTCTGGCTTTTGTGTATACCGTCAGAAATCAGTACACACAGAGTTTTATTCTGACAATCGGACTGATTCCCGCAGTGGTCTGTGTTGTGATTATGATGGTTAACGGAAACATAGGAGCCGGTATTGCGGTGGCAGGAGCGTTCAGCCTGGTAAGATTCCGGTCCGCACCGGGAAGTGCGAAAGAAATCTGCGCAATTTTCCTTGCCATGGGTGTCGGCTTAATGACCGGTATGGGATATCTCGGCTATGCGACGGTATTTGCAATCGTGCTTGGCGCGGCAATGCTTTTGTTTAATGTTCTTTTCGGAAAAGAGAGAAAAGATGTGCTTGGAAAAACACTGCATATTACGATTCCCGAGAACCTGGAATTTGAAACCGTATTTGATGATCTTTTGGATGCTTACACGTCAAAACATCAGCTGCTGAGCGTAAAAACAACCAACATGGGAAGTCTTTACAAACTGACCTATGACGTTGTTTTCAAAAAAACGGGAAAAGAGAAGGAATTCATGGACCAGATCCGCTGCAGAAACGGGAATCTCGAAGTTTCCCTTACCAGAAGCGCCGAGACGGCCGGTTGCGAGCTTTAAAAAAATATTTTTAAAATCTTTTGAATTTTGTTGGATTTTGTTGGATATTTGTTGGACAAGGCATGTTAACATGTGCCTATCAAAAGAAACCAACGGTCAGAAACCGACAGGAGGATAAAGATATGAAGAAAGGATTGGGAGTCATTTTCACAGCGGCAATCGTAGTTGCAATTTTAAGTTTCATCAGTCCGGACTGCAGGGAACTGTTTAAGAAACATATTCCGGTTGCGGGACATGAAGTGGTAAGCATGACGTCAGGTCTGGCCGGAATCGGTATGGATGCGGCAAAGATTAAGGCCGAAGACCGTGAGACGGCGAATCGCGTGGTTAACGATATGAGCGATATCGCGAATGCCGGACTCAATTATTTCGCCACCGAAGATGAAGCATGCATGAAACAGGCAACTCTGGCAGCAGACGATATTATCCTGGCCGGAATGGACGGATTGGAGAAAGTAATCGGAGAACTCTTCGCGGAATACTGAATATAGGAGGGCGGTGCTTGATAATTTGTCCGAATTTGGATATAAATAATCTATAAAGAATTACAATTACGGTTAAGGTACAACAATGTTTGATACGGAAGAAATATCCATGGGACAACTGGCGGATCTGCATCCGTCCACATATCGGTTAATTGATATTCGCGACGAAATTTCGTTTCAGTACGGAACCATTCCCGGAGCGGAACAGATTCCGGATATCATAAAAAAAGCAAAGGAAGGATCTCTAAACAGAGATCTTCCCTTTGTTTTATTCTGTATGCACGGAAGACAGAGTGTGGAAATTGCCGAGATTTTAAGGCAGGAAGGATACGATGCCGCCTCGCTTTCGGGAGGATATGCCGAATGGCTGAAAGCGGACCTCGGGAAGGTGGACGAATCCAAACAGGAAGAAGTGGAATTAAGCATCCGGAAAAAATTTCACAAAGAACTGTTTTCCAATTTTGCAAAGGCCATTAATGCATACGATCTGCTGAAACCCGGCGACAGGGTGGCCGTCTGCATTTCCGGCGGCAAAGATTCCATGCTGATGGCGAAACTGTTTCAGGAATTAAAACGCCACCGCAAGTTTGAATTTGAACTCACCTTTCTGGTCATGGACCCCGGCTACAGTGAATTAAACCGCATGGTAATTGAAAGAAACGCAAAGATGCTGGGGGTTCCGATTACCGTTTTTGAATCCGATATTTTCGATGTTGTGGACGGAATCGATAAATCCCCGTGTTATCTCTGCGCGAGAATGCGAAGAGGACATCTTTACAGCAAAGCGAAGGAGCTTGGGTGCAATAAAATCGCGCTCGGGCATCATTACGACGATGTCATCGAAACCATTCTGATGGGCATGATATACGGTGGCCAGGTACAGACGATGATGCCGAAACTGCACAGCACAAACTTCGAGGGGATGGAGTTAATCCGCCCGATGTATTTTATCCGTGAAGAGGATATCATGCGCTGGCGGGATTATAACGGGCTGCATTTTATCCAGTGCGCCTGCCATTTTACGGATACCTGCTCTTCGTGCAGGGATGACGGCGTTTCCGTATCAATGCGGATGGAAACCAAGAAACTGATTGCAAAGTTAAAGGAACACAATCCTTACGTGGAGAGCAATATATTCCACAGCGTGGAAAACGTGAATTTAAGTACGGTTATCGCGTATAAAAAGGACGGAGTGGTTCACCGCTTCACCGACGATTACGATAAATAAAAAAAGTAAATACTTAAAAATTTTTCGATTTATGTTGGACATATGTTGGACAGCGTAGGGTAAGATACACTTGTAATTTCAAAGGAAAGCCCTGAAAAATCAGGCAGTTTCGGCTTAAAGAGCCGGACTTGGGAGGACATTATGGACAATTGGGATTTGTACTCATTAAACGGTTATGATTATAAAGTTCATCTTTTGGGAAGTTATGAACTGAAGGAGAACCTCAAGATAGATGATTTCTTCAAGACTCTGAATGAGAAGGGCTGGAAGGAAGCTCATAAGAATGAAAATCTTCGTGCTGCGGTTCAAATCTATTTCTATACCGAGGACCGGGAATTAAAGAATTCTATTGACGAGAAGATTCTAAATCCGCTTATGAATGAGGATGCTTTTGACGAGGAAAAAATCCAATCCTATGAAAAAAACATCAAAGACGGTATGTTCGCTACCGCCGAAACGATACAGTTACGGGAAAATGATTCGGTTAACTTGAAAGATGCGGTAAATTATCTCAAAGGGGAACATAAAAAAGAACAGGAGATAGAACTCGACGCAGTATACAACAACGAACAGACAATCAAACTGGACTGGGATAAAAAGATTAACGGTCTGAGGGCAGATGCTTTTATTACCGGAGTTAAAAATGCGGTTTGGGGCCAGGAGCAGAAATGGGAGAATCCCGAGAAGGATGATGTGATTCGTGCATTCTGTGTTCTCTATGATGAGAACCGGCAGGGAATGCAAACGGTTGCACAATGTCTTACAAATGGTGATTGGAGAGACTACGGAAGTATTGAGAATTTCCGCAAGAATCTTTCCACGTCACTGTTAAAGTATGCCCTGGAAGAAAAGCCGGAAAACGTTGTATTTAATGATAAGCAGCTTGCAGCCATAGAGGTACTGAAGACATTAAATCCGGATTATATGGAGATGATTCAGCAGGATGCAAATGTCGTAAACGAAGAAAACATAGAAGTTCAGAATGTCGAAGAACCGCAAAACGAAGTACAACCGCCCCAGGTGGAGCCGCTTGAACCATTGAAGCACAAGCGTGATGCTGTCAGCAACGATTGGATTAAAGTCCGGGGTAAACTGTATGTTCAGGAACTGGATGAAGCGACTCTGCGTATGCGGGGAAGCGATGAATACAAAAATGCCAGGGAAGAATTCCGCAGTGTAATGCAAAAGTGGGATGAGGCAATTCAACGCGGTAACGGTCAGATTCTGCCGGAAGATATCTATGTTTTGAGAGGGGAATTAAGAAACGTTCTCTGGCTTCAGGACAAGTATCTCGGAAAGAAAATCAAAGACAAGGACAAGAGCTCAAATGCTTCCAGACGTATCAAGGCACAGACTTCTGCCTTTGATCTCGTGGAAGAAATGCTTTATTCCCTGGATGTCAGAGAACAGGAAATCGAAAGAATGCCCGCTGAATCCCTGGAGGATTTGGCGGCCAGGTCGGCGATTGCTTTAAACAGCATCAATAATGCAAAGCTTTTTGCCCGCGGCAGCGAAGAGTACAAGCTTGCAGCGGAAAACTTTGAAAAGATGAACCGCAGGTTTAAAGAACTGTCGAATAAGTACAAAGACAAGGAAGATCAGATTACCGAAGCGGAACTTGATGAACTTGGGGAACTGATAGCCGAATCCAAAGATTATGCGGCAGATTACACTTCCGGGAAGGTCGGAGATGCCATCAGCGAAAATTCGCATAAACGTTTAAAAGCCATGAATGAATCCGTAACGGTTCTGAACATGGCGGAGCGCAAGTTCAGAGAATTACTTTCCGCAAAGGAAAAAAACCGCGTTGCGAAGGAATGGAAGGTAATCAGCGATGATTCTTCCATGGCCTATGTGGATATGATGGACGCGGAGCGCAATGTTCATTTCGGCAGCGACGAGTATAAGAATGCGAAAAACAATTATAAGGAAGTTGTGGACCTGCTTGCCAAACTCGGCGAGGAAGGTCATACCGCGACCGTTCGTGAACTGGATGAACTGAACGCGAAAATGGAAAAGAGCGCCAAGAGTATCGATGCTTATCTTGCCACCAAGAAAGGCGAGACATTGTCCGAGAAGACACAGAAGCGTGTCGATGCCATGCGACGCGGTAAGGAAAACATTCTTGATATCAGAAAGAAGGTTGCGGCAGAAGAGTTAAAACGCCGTAATGAGATTAAGAACACAACGGAAGAAACACTGGAAGCGGCAGAAAGCACTGCGCTGACCGATCTGACCACCACAAAGACAAGGGTTGACGGCAACAAGGTCTGGTTCGGTGGAAACGATTACGACAAGGCACTGGAGTTATACGGCAAATCCGTCAGCAATTCGGTTCAGAGAGATCATAACAGAAAAGAAAATCAGCCTTCCAAGAATTCGCTTGAGACGGAAATCAAAGAGCTCGAAGCGGCCAAGAAAGCCTGCCTTGTATACATCGAACGTAAGGAAAAGGAAGTCATCGATAAAAAGAAACCTCTGGATTACAAGGGGGAACAGAGACTTGCCAATATGAAGAAGGCCTTTGACACGTTGTGCAACAGACTTGACAAGGCGGAAGGAAAACTTCAGGAAATGAAGGACGCCGAGGAAAAGGACATGGACAGCAAGGCGACGGAGTTCTTTGAAGACAAGTGTCTGGCAGTCAAGAACAAGTCCGGTCTGGAAAAAGTGGCGGCCATGACTTCCTTAAGTGTAGCCAGAAACTTACGAGCCATTTCCAAGCAGAAAACGGTTTCCACCGCGGATTGCAATTCAATCCGCGTAGGCGTTGCGGCACTCCTTTTAGAGCAGGGCATTAAGAACAAAACGATTGCGGCCCCCATTCCGGGAACCATGAACGCATATGAAAAACAGGTCCGTATATTAGCCGAAGCTCCGGAACTGAAGAGTCTGCTTCCGGACAGAATTTTAAGCCCGAAGGGCTGCAAACAGATCATGTCGGATCCGAAGATTCTGAAAGGGATTAACAAAAAATTCATGGAAAATCTCCAGAAGACCGGAGCGAAGGAAAAGAACAGTCAGATAAAGCTTATTATAAACAAAGAGGCGGCCAAATCCAACGAAGGTCCCAAGAATCCCGCGAAGTGATTTCGTCCCGCAGGTGATTTCATATCGCAAAGTAATTTTATCCCGCAAGCCGATTTGAT
>DLBG01000076.1:1486-9973 GCA_002494135.1 Lachnospiraceae bacterium UBA7027 | reverse complement strand
CAAGCCGATTTGATATACGGCTTGCGGGTTTTTATGTTATAATTAGGAATGAATATTTCAAAAATCATTCAGTTCTTTTGTTGTCTGTATTTATGGTAAAATAACAGTATGAAAACCAATAAAGTTTTACACGCGTTATTTACATACATGATGGTTATTATCGGGGCGCTTCTGGCGAGTTTTTCGGTTGCCTGTATTCTGCTTCCGAACGATGCAATCGATTACGGAACGGCGGGTATCGGTATTATTATCAATAAACTGACCGGCATGAATCTGTCGCTTTGTGTCGTTCTTACATTCATCCCCTTTGTAATCGGAGGGTTCTTTGTTCTGGGCTGGAAATTCGCCATCAAGGCGATTGTCGGTACGGTTGCCTATACCGTCGGCCTGGCCGTTTTTGAACGCATCCCCTTTGAACTGAATACGGAGCATTTTATTGCGGTTGCGTTTGGCGGCGCGCTTCTCGGTCTCGGTCTTTCACTGATTCTGAAAAACGGAGGCTGCATCGACGGCTCGGAGATTTTTGCCAATATCCTGTTAAAGAAGATTACGGACAAAACCGGCAGGAACTACAGCATGATGCCGATTCTGGTTGGTTTTAACATGCTGGTGTATCTTGCGGTGTTTTTTCTGATTGACCGCAATTCTTCGTTACTCAGCCTTCTGGTATACGTTGTGGCAACGGTAATTATCGACCGATACACCGATCATTTCGAAGCAATCAAACAGGTTACGATTATCACCAAGAACGAAGAGGAACTGATTTCCGCCATTCGTTTCGGACTGAACAAAACATGTACCATTATCGAATCGAAAGGCGCTATTGCCGGAGAGAATAAAACACTGATCTGTTACGTCAATTTTTTTGAGTTGCAGAAACTCAGGGATATCATTCAGAAACATAAGGGAGCCTTCAGTACTGTTTCAACAGTAGATGAGATTATTCGCTAAAGGTGAGGTAAAGTATGGGGAATGAAAACAAAAGAGCAATCACGTTTGAGGAGATTGCACAGGCACTGGCAAACGATTACATCAGCCTGTACATCATTGATTCGAGGGATGACAGCTATGTGGAATATCTTGTGGAAGGAAAGAACAAGGAACTTGTAATTAACTCTTCCGGTGATAATTTCTACGAAGCCGTTATTCATAATGCGAAAAAGATGGTGTATCCCGAGGATCAGGATTTCTTTCTCAACTCTTTCAAAAAAGAGAATATTACCCGGGTTTTGGAAGACAATACGGCGTTCTCCATTAACTACCGTCTGATGATTAACGGTGAGCCGCAATATTATTTCTTAAAGACCATTCGAGGTAATGACCAGAATGTTATTATCGGTGTCCGTAACGTGGACGAACAGAAAAGGCGGGAATTGGATTTTAACCGGGAAATGATTACATACCAGCATATTGCAGCTTCCCTGGCCAGCCGTTACGAAGTCATTTACTATGTCAATATTGACGATAATTCCTATACGCAGTACAGTGCCAGTGACGAATATGCAAAGCTCGGAACGGCCAGAGAAGGAAGTGATTTCTTTCAGGATGCCGAGGAGGACATCAAAAAATTTATTTATCCGGATGACGTGAACTGGGTGCTTAAGGGACTGCGTAAGGAGAATCTGCTGAATCAGTTAAAGGAAACCGGTTCCGCGACATTCAAATACAGACAGTTACTCGGAGATAAATCCAGGTATGTATCCATGAACGTGGTTATTCCGAAGAATGACCGCAAGCACATTGTCATGGGTGTAATGAATATCGACACCCAGGTTCGACGTGAGATGAACCTGCTTGCGGAAAGCGAAGCGTTCAGCGACGTGGTTATGGCTCTTACCTCGCGATATGAAGTCATCTACCGCGTCAATATCAAAACCGACGAATACCTCGAATACAGTTCCGATGATAAATATTCCCAACTGAAAATTGGCGATAAGGGCCGGAATTTCTTTGCGGAATCGCAGGAAAACATGAAGCATGTAATCTATTCGGAAGATTACCCCATGATGAAGCAGGCCATGCAGAAAGAGCATCTTCTTGAGAGTCTGTCCGCTTCCGGCAAAGTCTACTTAAACTATCGTCTGATGCTGGACGGGAGAGCGCAGTATGTCACTTTGATTGCAGTGCGTGCAAAAGAGGATTCCGAACATATCGTACTGGCCGTCGAAAATGTTGACAGAGCAAAGCGCAGGGAACTGGAATTCGAAAAGCAAATCGATAACGCCATGGATATGGCCAACAAGGACTCGCTTACCGGAGTGAAGAACAAGCATGCTTATGCCATGATGGAAATGAAAGTGGATGAGCAGATCTCAAACGGCACCATGGAAGCCTTTACCGTAGCGGTATGCGATATTAACGGTTTAAAACAGGTTAACGATATCAACGGTCACAGCGCCGGCGATGAGTATATCAAAAATGCCTGTGCCATCATATGCAGGACTTTCCAGCATAGCCCCGTTTTCCGAATCGGCGGAGACGAATTCGTTGTGTTTATGAAAGGGGAAGATTATCAGAACCGCGCCGCTCTTTTTGACGGATTCCGCGAAAAGCAGATTCAAAATAAGCAAAACGGCCAGGTGACGCTGGCGTATGGTTATTCGGATTTCAATCCGTCGAGAGACATACGTCTGCAGGATGTATTCGAGCGCGCGGACGATAACATGTACGATAACAAGAAGCGGTTCAAGAAATACGGCAAAATCGGAAAGAGCATCGCCGAGAGTATGCGTGAAGCCATTGAAAAGCGGGAACTGCACGCATATTTCCAGCCGCAGTATGACGCGATTACGGGAGATATTATCTGTGCGGAATCTTTGGTCCGCTGGATTAAAGCAAACGGTGAAATCGTGTCGCCGATCGATTTTATTCCCGAACTGGAACAGACGGACGCCATCTGTATGGTGGACTGGTATATGTTACAGGAAGCCTGCGAAACGGTAGCCACCCTGAGGAAGGAAGGAATTAAAATTCCCGTATCCGTTAACTTCTCAAGATGGCATGTTCGGGAAAAGGACTATCTGGAACACTTAAACCGCATTGTGGACAGTTATAATCTGCCGCATAAATACATAGAAATCGAGATTACGGAATCGGCTCTCATCATTGAGAACGAGTTAATCAGCGACTGGGTAAAGCGGGTGCGTGACGACGGATATTCCGTGGCCATCGATGACTTCGGAAGCGGTCTGTCTTCCCTGCAGTTTATAAAGGACGTTTCCTGTGAAGTCATTAAAATCGACAGTACGCTACTCAGCGGAAACTGCAGTAACGAAAAAGAACGGGCGGTTTTGGAAAGTATTTTCTATTTTGCCCAGAGACTGAATATGAAAACCGTTGCGGAAGGTGTGGAAACCATCGAGCAGCTGGGCTTTTTGAGAACCTGCAACTGTGTCAGAATTCAGGGATATTTCTTTGCGAAACCCATGCCGAAGGAAGAATACTTAAAACTCTGCCGCGAGAAGAAGAACTTCTACGAGCCCGGAGACATTCTTCAGATTCAGTCACCCATTGCGGCATCGAAACTTTTGCTTGATGCGGTATTTATGAAGTACCCTCTGATTATTTTTGCGAACATAACCAGAAACAGCTATTACATGATGGCTTATGACAACTTTACCACGACGGCCTGTCCCGCTTCGGGTGTGTTTGACGAACTGATTGAACACGGTGCCGCAACCATGCACCCGGATTATAGAGAGGAATTTAAAACAACTTTCAGCAGGGAGAGTATTCTGAAGGCTTATCAGGAGGGCAAACCGTCGATATCAATGCTTACCAGACAACTGGGGGATGACGGGATTTATCGTGATGTGGAAATCATCGATTATTTTGTAAAGAGCCCGTCGGTAGACGATGTGCTCATCATTACCTTATGTGACAACAGATAAGAATACGGAATTTACTGTGAAATCGGGGGAGATTATGGCACAGGTTTACAATCCGTTTTTACCGGTCAATGAATATATACCGGACGGCGAACCACACGTGTTCAATGGGAGAGTCTATCTTTACGGCTCGCACGATGCAGAAGGCGGTTATACCTTCTGCATGCGCGATTATGTGACATATTCCGCATCTGTTTCGAATCTGAAAGAATGGCGGTATGAGGGTGTCATTTACCGGGCCGATCAGGATCCGCAATACCCTGACCTAAAATACATGTATGCCCCGGACGTGGTTCACGGCAACGACGGAAAATATTATCTTTACTATGCCATGGGCGGAGATTACGGCTACGGCGGTTATGTCGGCCCCATCAGCGTAGCGGTTGCAGACCTTCCGACGGGCCCGTTTGAATTTCTGGGATTCGTTCGAAATCAGGACGGAACGCCGATGGAAAAATATGTATGCTTCGATCCGGCTGTTTTAAACGATAACGGAGTCATCCGTCTTTATTACGGAACCCAGTACGGAACGGACGAAAGTCCCGAAGTGCAAAGAGAACCGGCATTTGAACAGAGCCTTATGGAGATGTTTAAAAAAAGCGCGGAGGAGATTCGCAGTTATCCGGATAATATTATGGGCCCGATTCATGCAACGCTTAGCGACGATATGCTTACCGTTAAAGAGGAGCCGAAGCATCTGATTCCGTATCATGTAAAAGGAACACCTTTTGAAGAACATCCTTTCTTTGAGGCATCTTCCATGCGAAAAGTCGGAGATAAATACTATTTTATCTATTCTTCCTGGCTGAATCACGAACTCTGCTATGCGACAAGCGACAAACCGGACGGAGATTTTACCTTCGGCGGAACCATCGTTTCAAACGGTGATGTGGGATATCACGGACGAAAAGCGGAAGAACGGCTTAATATGACCGGCACCACGCATGGAAGCATTATTGAATTAAACGGCAGATGGTATGTGTTCTACCATCGCCTGACACATAAATCCGATTACAGCCGCCAGGCCTGCGCGGAGGAGATTGCAATTCTCCCGGACGGAAGCATCCCGCAGGTTCCGATTACATCCTGCGGATTAAACGGCGGGGCACTTAAGGCCGAAGGCCGGTATCCGGCGGTGATTGCCTGCAACATAACGAACGGACATATGCCGACCGGTTCAAACAGCATCTATAAGGATGCTTTTCCGAACGTGAATCATCTCGGGGAGGAACGTTTTATTGCCGAGATTGAGCACGGAACGCTGATCGGATATAAATACTTTCAGCTGCCGGATAAATTTGTCCTCGGACTTACCGTAAGGGTGGAAACGCAGGAGAATAAGCCGGTGTACGAAGGTCCGGTAAGACTGGATGAAAGAAGCGTTTTAAGCAGCGAGCCGGTGGTGCGGTATGCGCAGACAGAAACCGGTGTTTCAGAGAATGAACAGGAAAAGTCTGAGGAAGAAGGGCAAGAATCAGGGAGTGCATACTTTGAGGTGAGAACCTCCGAATTTGGGAAAGCCGTCGGAAGAATTGATTTGGCCGGAGTAAGCAGCGGGTGGAATGATTTCGAGACCGTTTGCGAGTGTGAAGAGGGCACGTCGAGTGTATATCTGGTCTATTACGGCAAAGACAGGGTGCAGCTTCGGGATCTTTTCTTTCGATAAGATTAAATGCCGGAAAGCCGGATTTAAGGGAAAGGGGAAAAATGCGGAAATTCAAATGCAAAAACTGCGACGGAGAATTCGAAATCAGCACGCACGGCGAGTTGGTCTGTCCGTTTTGCGGATCGAAGCAGTATTTTACGGATGCGGATTTTAAAGGGTACGACGAGTTTCGGGACAACCTTCTTCGGTTTCTGCGTGTAGCAAACGACCGGGTGGCGGAAAACGGGGACGTGCTTGATTTCTGGAGCGTAAACAGCAGGGTGGAGTTTGAAAGCACCGACGCGGATACCGTGGAGATTTCCTATACGTTTGATACCGAAGTGGACGGGGTGAAGGTTTACGTCAGCAGGGAGAACGTGGTTTATGTCTTTGACGGTTCGAAAAAGGACCTGGTAAAGCGTATGCTTGACAATATAGAGCGGATTGAGTTTCCTTCGGCGGATATTAAGAACCTGAGAAGCTTTCTGCCGAATCTGAATCTGACGCTGGATTTAAAAGACGGCAGTACACTGGTTGCATTTTCCAAGCCGGAGAATGTATATCCGATGTTTGCGTTTTCCAGTCTCGGGCCGAGGCATGTGGCTTGGATGATTTCCCGTATGGAGAATTTCGCCTGCCTGCTTGAATTTAACGGGCTCGATTTTAAGCACATGGACCGTTTTAATGTGTTCATCAACCCGAAAACGCACGAGGCTTATCTGCTCGGAGGCTGGTGGGAATTGCCTGCTGCCGGAAAGCATCTTGCGCTTTTATCCATTCGTAAAACAGCGAAGGAGCTTACGGGAGAACGAATCGGTGAAGGACCGAAGGAATATGCACAATTCCTGAATTCCGTGCCGAGAGCAAATGCATACGATGATTTTGCCGCATGGGATGACGTGATTGAAAACGGATTCGGCGGGCACAATTTCGCAAATTTTGAGAGTAAGGAAGGATAAAATATGGGACGTGGAAGTTATACAGCATCAGACTGGTCAAGGTTAAGGGAAAGCAGAAAAATCGATAAAGGCTCCGTGAATGAGATTTTCCGGGCGAGAAAGATGGATGACCGCTTCAACCCGCGCTTTATCGACAAGCGTGAGGCAAGGGATTGCGAGGAACATCCGAACTCCACTCCGATTGCCATCGGTGTGGATGTGACGGGATCCATGGGATATCTTTCGGAGGAAATTATCAAGAATTCCTTAAATGAACTGATGAAGAAACTTTATTCCACCAATCTTGTGGAGGATCCCCAGCTGATGTTTGCCGCAATCGGTGACGCATCCGATGATGACGCACCGCTTCAGGTAACACAGTTTGAATCGGACATTCGTATTGCCGAACAGCTAATGGATCTCTGGATTGAGGGCTCCGGCGGAGACTCTCCCGAGGATTATCAGCTGCTTTGGTATTTTATCAGCCGTCATACGGAAATCGACTCCTTCAGCAAACGTCAGAAGAAGGGCTTTTGCTTTACCATCGGTGATGCGCCCTTCCATCAGGGACTGTATTCAAACGATATCAAGAAGGTTTTTGATGATGATTGCAGAGATCTCAAAACCAAAACACTGGCTGACGAAGCCGGCGAACGATACCATCTTTTCCATATCGATTTAAACTGCGGATTTGAAAGCGCCGCAATGTATATTCCGGGCCACGTACTTTCCATGAAACCTTCGGAGATCAAATATCTGCCCGAGGTCATTGTGGCTGCCATTCAGCTGACCAACGGAATGAGCCGAAAGGACATTCTCGGTCCGCTTGATTTCAGTTCAAAGAGGGTTGTGGAGGAAGCGATCCGCAAATTATCGGTAGGAAAGAAGTTTCAACTGTGATAGCGGCTGTTATTGGTAAAAATTTCGGAGATGAAGGAAAGGGACTCGCCGTGGATGATTTCTGCGGCCGGGTCCCTTGTTGTCTTGTTGTAAAACATAACGGAGGCGCACAGGCGGGACATACCGTTTGTTTCGGCGGCCGCCGTTTTGTTTTTCACCAACTTTCTTCCGGATCCTTCCGGGGTGCGGACACATACTGGGCTTCCACGTTTTATCCGGATCTGTATAAACTGCGTTCGGAAATACGGGAGTTTACCGAAGCGGCCGGGGAAAGCAAAGCAGGAATCTTTGCTTCAAAGGATACCGCCGTAACCATAATTGACGATGTAATCCTGAATATGGCGCTGGAAACCTCAAGGGGAGAAGCACGTCACGGAAGCTGCGGCATGGGAATCAATGAGGCGGATCTTCGCACGAAAGCAGGTTTTGGAATTACATTCGGCGATCTGCGTTCGATGAACGCGGAAAGTCTTGCCGCGCGCCTTCAGGAAATCAGAAGGGATTACGTCATTCCAAGATTTTTAAGGGAAATACCGACTTTAAGCCCGTCATACGCCGGGACTTTGGAATCCGAAGAATACGAAGAACTTCTGAAAAACGAAGCGGTTCTTTACAATGCCGCTGCGGAGATGACGGAAGCATTGCGGTTCGTAGAGATTGTTGAGGATGAAGCAGCTTTTCTGAAAAAACGCGAAAACATCATTTTCGAAAGCGGACAGGGGCTTCTGCTTGATAGTGAGAATAAAGAGTTTGCACCGCATGTAACGGCATCGCGAACCGGGTTGCATAATGTGGGAATTCTGCTTAAGAAGGCGGGACTTAAACTGACGGAAGCCTGCTATGTCAGCAGAACGTATGTAACCAGGCACGGAGCGGGGCCGCTTCCTTGTGAAGCAACAAGAGAAGAACTCGGCGTCGGGAGTGACTTAACCAATGTGGAAAATGCATGGCAGGGCAGCATCCGGTACGGAAAACATGAGAGTATGGAGCGGTTTTTATCTTCTGTTTCCGAAGATTTGAATGAATACGAACGCTTATCGGGATTCCGGCCGGAAAAAGTCTCCTTATATCTGACACATCTGAATGAAACAAATTCCCGGATTCTTATGGAAGACGG
>DLBG01000076.1:0-1321 GCA_002494135.1 Lachnospiraceae bacterium UBA7027 | reverse complement strand
AAAAATTACCCGATTTATGTTGGACATATGTTGGACAGCATGTTTTATGATATCCGTATATTATATTAAGGTGAGGGCAAAAATATGGATAATAATCAGATTTTAAACAATAATTTTCAACTGAATGATTACGAACATAAAATCGCGTTAAAGGATGATTATCAGGTTCTGAATTACACAGCGCCGGATTATCTGAAAAGGCTGGAAGAAAGAGGCTGGAAGGATGCTCATAAAGACGAGGTCCTTCGTGCTTTTATTGTCTATCTGAATAACATTGATATTGCGAATGGTGAGCAGTTTAAACCGGTAAGAGAGACGCTGGAAAGGCTTTATAACAGAGAGCATATTACAGGCCTGGAAATAGCATTTAACAGACAGGTGTTTACCTATGTTTTACAGGCGTTTTCAAAAACATTAGCCGGCCAGGATCTGACTGAATATGTTTCGCTGAAACAGGCTATGGATTATGCAAATTCACTGGATGAGGTTAACCAGTGGCCGGATGTTGAGCAGTTTAAAGTGGCTTATTATAACGAACATCCGGATGAAAAGGAAGCAGATGAGCAGGCTGAGCGGGAACGGTTAAATCAGGATAACAACATGCCGGAAAACAATATTCGCGATGAGGAAGAAAATATGGATAATAACCAGATTATCAATAATGAGAATATCGAGAACGACGTAAACAACGAGAACGACGAGATTCTCAATGAAGAACAGGCGAATGTGCAAATCGAGTATGATTCTAACAAATATATACTCGATACAATTTCTTCCGCTGGTTTTATTGCCGCAGTTGAAGCAAAGGGATGGCCGGTTCCGGAGAATGATCCTGTGCTTCGCGGTTTTTGCGTTGCCTATGACGGAAACGAGAACTTCAAACAGATTGCCTCGGATTTAATGGAAGGTAAATATCCGGATAATATGGACAAGGAAAGCTACAGAGTGCTGATTCTTGACAGTCTGATTAACTATCTGGATAAAAATGAAAATCGAAGCGATCTTGAAAACAGGGCACTGGAAGGGCTGAAGCAATATCAGAGCGTCAATAATCTGTATCCTCCCCAGCAGGAAGAAATGCAGAATGAAAATGAGCAGGAGCAGGTAAAAAATAATGAGGAGGAAGTAAACCCGGAGCGTGAAGAAAACCTGAATCAGGAAAATGAGCTCAATCAGGAAAATGAGCTCGATCAGAATGAGCATCGGGAAGAAGTTGAGAACAATAATCAGAATGAGAACAATAATCTGGATGAGAACAATAATCTGGATGAAATCAATAATCAGAATGAAATCAATGATCAGAATGAAATCAATGATCTGA
>DLBG01000139.1 GCA_002494135.1 Lachnospiraceae bacterium UBA7027 | reverse complement strand
CCCTGCTGAGGTGCACCCCAGCCGATACCGTGAGTATAGCCGGAAATGTCCTCAACCTTTTTTGCCTGTACCCATTTTGCCTCTTCGGGGATGGGAGCAGCGCCATGATGTACACCCTGGGTAACGGGGCACATATTCTTGACTTCTGTTGAGTAAATCATATAGTCCTCCTTTATATTATATTGATTCTACATAACACTGTATGAACCGCTACAAGGCATCGGGCCGCAAAGCCTGTTAACGATGTAACATACCTATTTTACCAAATTGAGAGCAAGGAAAAAAGAAGAAAATGAAGAAATTTACAAAAAATTAAAAAATGCCGGCAACCGCATTATTTCAGCAGTACCGGCGCAATTTTATAAAGTTCGTCCGAATAAAATCTCTGCGAGGGGCAAAGCATGGAATATTCCTTCTTTGCAGGATCGTAATAAATAATGTGAATGCCGCAGTTCGGCATCAGCTGCCCTTTCCAGAAGTTTGCGATATCATTGTCGCGACGCATATGCATTAAAATTGCCTGGTTCAAAGCCCCGTGTGCGGAAATCAGAACGGTCCCGTCCGTTTTGGGATGTTCCTCGATGAAATCGGTGCAGAAATCCGCCGCTCTTTTGCAAAGTGCACTGAGTGTTTCAATCGAAGGCTCCTTTTTGATTGCTTCCTCGTAAAGATCCGGTCTTTCCTTAAAATAGCGAAACGGAGATTCCTCTTTATTCTTCATTTCGGTTACTTTCAGTCCTTCCAGAACACCGAAGGAAAGCTCCCTTAACCTCTCGTCCGTAACGATATCGTCTCTTCCCGATACGATTTTTGCCGATTGTACGGCACGAATTAACGGACTGGAATAAACCGTATCGAAAACCACGCCCTCTTTTGCCAGGGCTTTTCCGGTCTCTTCGGCCATTTTTATGCCGACCTCGTGCAGCGGAATATCCGTCGCTCCCTGAATCCTGTATTCGTAATTCCACGCCGTCATTCCGTGACGCAGAAGATAAATTACCATTTTACGTCCCTCTTTATTTCGCTGTATTTTCTTCTTTTGCAGGTTCTCCTTAAGATTCTTCTTTTGCCAGTTCCTCTTTCGCAGGCTTAAGTAAAATCTCCCGATTCTCTTTTGCTTTTTCGGAAATCGGTTTACGATTCTCCGGATTGACATAGGGAAATACATCAAACCTCGTAAAGCCGAGTTTTTCAAACTCCGCACGGTTTTCTTCGGCCTCGTTTCCTTTGTGAAGAAAAGGAATCACGGGAATACGAAGAAGAATTCTGTCCGGCCCGACTTTTTCTTTTAAGTACATCAGGTTTTCGAAGAAAATCCCATATTCGCCGCCCGTATAGGCTTTGTAGCGTTCCTCGTTAAAATCCTTTGTATCGATGATAAAATCATGGATATACGGAATCACATCATCCAGATTCTTCCGTGAAACATTTAAGGAGCTCTCCAGATTGAACAGCCAGTTTGTTTCACGGTATTTTTCCATGAATGATTTTAAAAACGCGGAATGAAGCAGCGGCTCGCCTCCGCCGAAGGTCAGTCCGCCGTTTGTGGTCAGAAAATATAAATTGTCGATTTTTACTCTTTCATACAGTTCGTCTACCGAAAGGATTTCTCCCGGAACGGTTTTATCCCAGGAGGCCGGATTAATGCAAAGCCGGCACCGCAGGGGACATCCCATTGAACAAATCAAGGTAGTCACCCCGGTGCCGTCCGTGGTCATTCGAAGTCTCTGTATGGCTAGAATCGGTAAACCCGCCTCATCCATATACGTAACCTCATTCGTGAATTAAAACTCTTCCGGCGGCAATGCCTCCCCTGCCAGATCCGGTATATCATTGTCGCCCTTACCGTCTTCCGATCCGCCGTTAGGGTCTTCGGAGCCGTTCTCTTCGGATCCGTTCTCTTCGGAACAGTCTTCCCCTGAGCAGTCCTCTTCGGAAGAATTCTCACTGTCCGGGACATATTCTACTTCTCCGTCCAGCGTTTCAATCGGCGGTTCCACTTCGCCCATAACCGGTTCGGGAGGTTGTGCCGCACCTGCAAGATCCTCCGTTCCGATGCCTCCGCCGAAAAACTCCACAATCGGATCGATAACGGAAGCCGGTGTGCAGCCTGCAACGGTTGCTGCCATTCCGACGGCAAGACCCGTTACACAGACTCTCTTACCGAGGCTTCTTCTTTTCTCAAGTTCTTTTTCCAGATAAATCAGTTCCGCCTCGCACTTCGGGCAGGTTCCTTTGCAGTCACCCTTATGTTTGCATTCGGAAACGACATATTCGATATCGTTTTCTTCGGCTATTTTTGCTCTGATTTCTTTCAAAGCTTTACATTTGTCTTTTCCCTTCATGTCGTTCCCTCCTTAAACTTTTTTGTTTGGTTGCGTCATTTAAAATATGATATCGGTTCCGCCGTTGCCTTTCCCGCTTCCATCGCCGTCTTCACCGCCGTCATCTTCGCCGCTGTCGTCGCCGTCCGGATTATCGCCGTCTTCCGGTTTATCATCATCGTCCGGATTATCGCCATCTTCCGGATCGTCTTCACCGGAACCTTCCTTGGCTTCTTTGTTTTCCCAGTCGTAATCCGGGTAATCCTGTTTAATCTTCTTCTCTTCTTCCCTGCCGAGCGCTTTATCCACTTTGGTCCAGTTGTCCTTATGGTTTTTGTACTGCGGCTGATTCGGGTCTTTCGTCGCCGTTCCGGTCTTCGCAAGATCGGGATCTTTTAAATACTTTTCGAATTCGCCGTATGGCAGGGTAATGGTAGACCATCCGCGGTAGAGAATATCTTCCGGCTCGCAGAAATGCGTTCCCACTTCCAGACCGAGCGGGGTAAAGAAAATAATGTTATTCTCTTTATCGCTCAGAAAATCGGCCAGCTGATCAAGTGTCAGCACCGTATAGGTCTCGTTTCGTCCGTTCTGCGTTAAGCAGCGGTCCAAAAACAGCTGTGCAAAATCCTTATCCACATTGATAATCTGGTCATTTTCAATGATTTTGCCCTTTTCAAGGTCTACATTAATCGTATAAATATAGGAATCCAGATTTACGGAATAATCATCGGTATGTACCACACAATCGAGCAAAATGCTCATTTTCTTTCCGTCGTTGTACGGAATGTAAGCGTCCACGGAGAAGGTAATGGTATCGAAAACATACATGTTATACGGTGATGTTCCGCCCATAAAATTGTAAAGGTCCGATACGCAACGGTCAAAAATCTCCGCATTTAAGTCATCCAGATTCGGAACGTTTCCGGAAAGCTGCGGGTACGCAACGCTTGCAATTACACGCTGGCTGCCCATGGTATCATCGAAGAAATAATATTCTCTGCTAATCTGATACTGGTCGCTGTAGCTGATTTCATCGATACTGTCCGCAAACGGTTCATAGTAAGGAGGTGTAAAATCGCTGACCTTCCAGTTTTTATGCGTAATATCAAATACAGACTGTGAATCGCGGTAAGTATCCTGATTTCCGTTAATGTAAGGATCGAAGCAGCCTGATTTTGTAACCACGGAAATGTCCGCCATCTGCGTATAGAAGGAAACATCCATTCCTTCGTGATCGAAACGTCCGAAGTGGCGTTTGACAATCGCCGTTTCCTCATCGGACTCGGAGGAGGACAACGGCATTCCGGAATACAGATTAGAAGGAATGTTGCTGGCCTGCTGTTTTATTTTCTGTTTTAAAATCTGCGGGAACAAGACCGCCATAGTCGGAATCAGTCCGAAGCAGACTAACATAAGAAGCAGTATGACGGTGGATACAATAATAACGGGAACCCACCATTTTTTCTTCTTTTTTTCCGCGGGTTGGAATTTCGGTCCCGGCTGCTTGTCCGGATTCGGATAATATCCGTTCGGACGCTGTTTGGCATTTCCGTACTGCTGACCGTTGCCATACTGCTGTCCGCCTGCCGCCTGCTGGCCCATCGGCTGCTGTCCGTTCGGCTGCGAATATGCAAAGCTCTGCGCTCCCGGTCCTCCCATCGGCACGGCGCCTTGCGTATAGTTTGGAACGCCCTGCGTATAGTTCGGAACGTTCTGCGAATAATTGGCATTGCCGGCATAGTTTCCGCCGTGAGCGTAATTCTCAGCCCCCGGCGCGGAAGTATTGATCTGATCCGGGTTACCGGTGCCCTGTCCGAGGCTGCCGTCTCCCTGCGCGAAAGTATCCGGCTGCGTGGGATTCATATATCCGGCCTGTCCGTCCGGATATGCTCCCTGTCCGTCCGGGTATGCTCCCTGTCCGTCCGGGTATGCTCCCTGTCCGTCCTGCGGATACTGCTCCCCGGAATATTCGGGCGCGTTCATGTCATAGCCGCAGACCCTGCATACCGGAGGCTCCATGATTGCTCCGCAACGCGGGCAGAATATGAATTTGGTATCCATTCCGTAATCCATTATTTATCCTCTGAACCGAATGCAATTTCGTTTAAATATTCCAAAATACATCTTCTCATTAATATTAACGAATAAGCCACCGCATTTTCGCGGATTTTTGCACGATTTCCTTTAAAAATATGTTTTTCGACCGTAATTTTCCCTTTTACGGAGCATCCGATGTATACCAGACCGACCGGTTTTTCCTCGGTTCCGCCGTCCGGGCCCGCAAGTCCGGTAACGGAAACAACCACATCCGCCTTGTTAATCAGTGCCGCTCCTTTTAACATTTCCTCGCAGACTTCCTGACTGACCGCGGTGTGTTTCTGTAAAATACCCTTCTTGATTCCGAGTAGTTTTCTCTTTGCCTTGTTCGAATAGGTCACATAGCAGAGTTTTAAAACCTCCGAAACACCGGGTACGTTAATCAGTCTTCCGGCAACCAGGCCGCCTGTACAGGATTCCACGGTACATACCGTCAGATTGTTGGATACAAGCAGATCCACAACGGATTTTTCCAGCGTTACCGCGGGATCCGTCGAATAAATATAATCGCCGAAGCGGTTCTTTAACTCTCTTACCACCGGTTTGATTAACTTGCCCGCTTCCTTCTCGGTCTCAGCCTTTGCGGTAACGCGGACATGTACTTCACCGCTTTTTGCATACGGTGCAACCGTCGGATTCTCTCCCGTCGTCAGATCCCGGATTTTCTCATCCACGCGGCTTTCGCCGATGCCGCACATTTTGACGATTTTAGATGCAATCACATACGGGCTCTTCTTCTGAAGATACGGACGAACGTCCTTTTCAAACATGCCGGTCAGTTCCACGGGCGGTCCGGGAAGCAGGACGGCACATTTCTCATCCTGTTCGATGATAATGCCGGGCGCCGTACCGTTGTCGTTGTATAAAGGAATACTTCCTTTCGGAATATAGGCCTGTTTTTCATTGATGGCAGGCATCTCGAATCCGCGATTGGCAAAGAATTCACGGATGTCTGCCATGGCTTTGGAATCGAGGACCAGTTCAAGTCCCAATGCTTCCGCAACGGATTCTTTTGTCAAATCATCCTCTGTGGGCCCAAGTCCTCCCGATAAAATAACACAGTCCGAACGGTTCCATGCTGCTAAAAAGGCATCTTTGATTCTCTGACTGTTATCCCCGACCACGGTCTGATAAAAGCAGGAAATGCCCAGTGCAGCACACTGTTCGGACAAATACTGTGCATTCGTATTTAAAATATTGCCAAGAAGAAGTTCCGTTCCTACAAAAACAAATTCCGCATTCATACGTTTTCTTCTTTCTTCTCGTCCTTAAGAACCCCCCGGTTCTTTACGAGATAATCAATCAGTGAGAACAGGGTAAGGATGCAAACCAGCCACTGCAGCACGATGCCGACGAAGGCGATACGCTCGATATCGGCAATTAAGAAACATACCATAACCATCTGTGCCGCGGTTTTGACCTTGCCCCAGATACTTGCCGCGATGACCACTCCTTTTTCCGCAGCCACCAGACGAAATCCGCTGATGATAAAATCTCTGGCGATGATTAACATGACGAGCCAGATGTTGACTTTATCAAGCATCATAAGTCCGATTAACGCAAGGTTGACTAAAAGTTTGTCGGCCAGCGGATCCATAAATTTGCCGAAATTGGAAACCATGTTGTACTTGCGGGCGATTTTGCCGTCCAGCATGTCCGTAAGGGATGCAAGAATGAAGATTCCCAGTGCAATCCACTTACAGTAAGACTCGATGGCCACAATGTTGAAAGGCAGATATCCTTTTTGATTCATTAAAAAGAATAAAAAGACCGGAATCATGATTACTCTTGATATTGTCAGTTTATTCGCTAAATTCATTGACTACTGCTCCAATCAGATCATATTCGTTGCAATCCGTAACCTCCGCGGATACGAGATCACCGCTGTTTAATTCATATTCGCAGGAAACGAAAAAATATCCGTCCACATCCGGCGCATCCCTGTAGGTACGGGCCACGTAAACATCCTCATCGGGAAGTTTGCCTTCCACAAAAGCTGCAAGTGTTTCACCGATTAAATCTTCCGCCTTCTCATAGGATATTTCCTGTTGCAGAAGCATCAGCTCGTCGCGTCTTGCCTCCTTGATTTCTTCGTCCACCTGATCCGGCATTTCGGCTGCCGGTGTACCCTCTTCCATGGAATAGGTAAAAACGCCGAGACGGTCGAACCGTACTTCTTCCACGAACGATTTTAAAATCGCAAAATCCTCATCCGTCTCTCCCGGAAAACCGGTAATTAATGTTGTACGAATGCAGATGTCGGGAATTCTGTCCCTTAATTTCGCGATTATTTCACGAAGCTTTGCATTGGAAGTTTTTCTTCCCATGCGTTTCAGTATGACATCCGATGCATGCTGAATCGGAACGTCGAGGTAATGACAGATTTTCTTTTCCGTTGCAATCGTTTCGATTAACTCATCCGTGATTTCTTCCGGATAACAGTAAAGAATACGAATCCATTCAATCCCGTCAATGCCGCAAAGCCTGTGCAAAAGATCGGGAAGCATTTTCTTTTGGTATAAATCCACACCGTACAAAGTGCTTTCCTGTGCGACGAGAATCAGTTCCCTTACACCTGCCTGCGCCAGACTTTCGGCATCCCGCAACAGGCTTTCCATCGGATAGGAACGGTATTTTCCCCGCATGGAGGGGATTGCACAATAGGTACAGTGCTTATCGCAGCCTTCAGCGATTTTTAAATAAGCCGTATGTCCGGCTCCCGTAAGGAAGCGCTTCTGATAGGCCGGAAGCGGACTGTCGATGTCGGGCAGAATAACGGGTTTATCGTCTTTTGGTGTACCGTTCTTTGTGCTGCCGGCTCCGGTTTCCGACTCCTTCAGAACATTACGGACCGCCTCTGCAATCCGGTCAGTTGCCATCGTTCCCAGAATCGCGTCAATCTGCGGAATTTCTTCTAAAAGCTCGTCGGAATACCGCTGTGCAAGGCATCCGCACACCAAAAGTACCTTCAGTGAGCCCGCATCTTTTAAATCGGCCATCTCAAGGATTGCATTGACACTCTCCTGCTTTGCATCATGAATGAAACTGCAGGTATTGATGACTGCAATGTCTGCTTCGTTCTCATCGTCTGTGATTTCAAAACCTTCTTTGGACAGAATTCCGAGCATCATCTCGGAGTCCACGAGATTTTTATCACAGCCTAAGGACTGCAAATAAATCTTCAAATTATTCATCGTCTCCGACTACTTTGATTTTAGACTCCAATACTTCGTCAACGGCAATACTTAAAGGCTTTCTGTCGCCAGCCTTTACCAGGGGTTCCGCTCCGTCGATGATCTGACGTGCTCTCCGGGAAGTTGCCATAACGATGGAATAACGGCTGTTAACGATGGGTGCCTCGCCGGGTTCAACCTCGCTGTTTACAACAGCCATTAAGTCAGAGTAAGAAGGATGTAACATCATAATTAAACTCCTTTCGAAAAGCTATCAAGCTCTTCCTTTAACTGATTGATAAAATCTTTATTTCGAAGAGGGGTGGCTTTCGCCGCATCGATATAGGATACCGCATCTTTGATGCACTCCTCTAGGGAATCGTTTACAAGTACGTAATCGTACTGCTCCATAAGTTCGGCTTCTTCATCCGCACGAAGAAGTCGTTTGCGAATCACTTCGTCACTCTCGGTTCCGCGGCCTCTTAAGCGCTCTTCGAGAATCTTTGCGGAAGGGGGGGTTACAAAGAATAAAACGGCCTCGGGGAAAATCTTCTTAATCTGAAACGCGCCTTGCACTTCGATTTCAAGAATTACATCGACGCCTTCCGAAAGTTTGCTCTCCACATAAGCCTTCGGGGTTCCGTAGTAATTCCCGCAATACTCGGCATGTTCCAAAAGACCGTTTTCGGCAATGGTCTTTTCAAATGTTTCACGGCTTACGAAAAAATATTCTCTGCCGTCTTCCTCGCCTTCTCTCGGTGCTCTTGTCGTCATGGAAATGCTTAAGGCAAAACGGTCATAGTCGGAAAGAAGCCGTTTTACGAGCGTTCCCTTTCCGGCCCCGGAGAATCCCGAGATAACAATTAATGCGCCTTTTTTCTCCATAGGTGTCCACCTGACTTTCCGTTACGAATTTCTTGTTGCTATGGTTTCCGGAAGCAGCGCGGAAAGAATAATCTGTCCGTCTTCCATGACAAGCACGGCCTTCGTTTTACGTCCCTGTGTCGCATCGACGGCGCGGCCTTCTTCCTTGGCCGACTGCACAAGACGCTTAATCGGGGCCGCATCCGGGCTGACAATTGCGTTCACCCTGTCCGTGTTTACCATATTTCCGTATCCGATGTGTACAAATTTCGCCATATCATCTCCGCCCGCCTTTCTTTGGTGCTTCACCGGTTGCGGGAGTTTTATGCTTTACTCTATGTTCTGGATTTGTTCGCGGACCTTTTCGATCTCGGTCTTTAAATCGATTGCCACATTTGCAATCTCCAAATCCGTGGTTTTCGAAAGAGTCGTGTTCGCTTCACGGTTCATTTCCTGTGCGATAAAATCAAGCTTTCTTCCGACTTCTCCGCCGTTTTCGAGTGCGTCCTTTGTCGCCTGAATGTGGCTCTTTAAACGAACCAGCTCCTCGTCGACACAGGATTTGTCCGCAAAAATCGCAACCTCCGTAAGAATACGGTTCTCATCCACGGTGCTGTCCGCTAACAGTTCATTCACCTTTGCGGTCAGTTTGTTACGGTATTCTTCGATAATCTTCGGAGAACGCTCGGTAATAAAATCGACATTTCCGAGCATTCCGTCCAGTTTTGAAATCAGATCGTTCTTTAAATTCTCGCCTTCCTTTGCACGGCTTTGTGCAAAGTTGTCGCCTGCCTGTCTTGCGGTTTCCTCAAGTACCTTCCAGATGGCATCCTCGTCGATTTCGGCATCGTCCGTATCAAACACTTCCGGATAACGGGAAAGCGTGGACACCCTGGTATCGTTCTCCAGACCGAAATCCTCGGCAATCTGGTTTAAGTATTCCATGTACTTTGCGGCAACGGCCTTGTTATAACGGATGTTTACGCTCTCCTGCTCAAACTCTTCATAGGATACGAATACGTCAACCTTGCCGCGTTTCATGTAATCCTTTAAAAGGGTACGCAAAGACGCTTCGAAGAAGTTCAGTCTCTTGGGCATTTTCACCGTCAAATCCAGATATCTGTGGTTTACGGACTTGATTTCCACCACACATTTACAACGTTCATCGCTGTATTCATACCGTCCGAAACCTGTCATGCTTTTTATCATTTATTTATCCCCCGATCACTGGGCATAAGCCCACACATAGTCCATAATATTATACTGAATAACCCACTTTGCGTCAATAAAAAAACGGGGCTTTCACATTGTGCGAAAAAAACCGTTTCTTCCTTTCTTTTTTGTTGCTCTGTAAGTCTTTGCTCTGTAAGTCGATGCTCTATAAACGGATCTGTTCCAGAATCCGGTCCAGAACTTCGGCGTTTTTAATCGAGAACCCGGGTGTTACCAAAGGTTTCTCTCCCTGTAAAATACACCGGCCGAGTTTTTCAACCTCCAGCCGGTAGTTTGAAAGCGCCGTTACCGTTTTTACGGTTTCCCCTTCTTTCGTACAAATCCGGTAGCTGCACTCTCCCGACCTGTTATATTCCACTTCGGAACGAATCTGTCCTTTGTCCCCGTGAATATACAGTCTGTCGAATCTTGCATGCGTTCCCGGTTTAAAAATCATTCCCGCGTTAAAAGATGCCCTGACGCCGTTTTCAAATTTCAGGATGCAGGCGGTATTCAAATCGACTCCGGTTTCCCCGATCTCCGCGGCCGCCCTGACAAAATTCACTTCGGAATCAACCAGGGACAGAATCATCGTCGTACTGTAACATCCGAGATCGTATACCGCTCCGCCGCCGGATTCTTTGTGCAGACGGAAATCCTCGATATGTCCCTGCGCAAGAAAGGCCGATTCCACATATTCGATTTCGCCCAGAACACCGCCTGCAATCTCATCCTTCAATGCCTTTACATAGGGGCTGTGAAGATATGCATATGCTTCCGTTAAATACACGCCGTTTGCTTCGGCTATTTCAAACATCTGCTTAGCCTCCGCCGCATTCATCGCAAGCGGCTTTTCGCAAAGCACGTGTTTTTTATGTTCCAGTGCGGCCTTCACCCACGGAAAATGCAGATTGTTCGGAAGGGCTATGTAGACCGCCTCCACCGCTTCGTCACCTATTAAATCTTCGTAACTGCCATAGGCTTTTTCAAACCCGAACTCGTCACGAAATGCTTCGGCTTTTGCGTAAGATCTGCCCGCAATCGCATATAATTCGCAGTTGTCCGCTTCCTTCATCCCGGGAATCGTACATCCTTTTGCGATTCCGGCCGTTCCGAGCACACCCCATTTTACTTTTTTGTCCGCTTTATCCATCCGCATTCTCCCCGGTATATTTTCCTTCAAATCCGTACCCTCCGCCGTCCGGATTATAGAGTCCGTAACAGGGAAGTTTTCCCGTCGAAGCATCGTAATCGATGTATTTTAAGAAACTTTCCGGAAGCGTCGAAAGATCCGCTCCCTTTAAATAAACCAAAAGAGGACCGGGGCCCGCAATTCCGCGTGCCTCCACATATTCCGTGATCCTAAGTCCGTAGGAATCGGTTTCGGAAAACGATGTGCCGACTTCCTGCTCATATTTTAAATCCGCAACTTCGACGGAATATGTAAAATCATCCACCTTTTTTACATTCGTAAATCTGCCCGTAAAAGAGCTGATCTGGCAATCACAGCAACGGCTAAAACGATGCCGATAATGATGAAAGGAACCGGACTTTTTTTCTTTGTTACAACCGCATCTTCCACTCCTATAGAATTCTCCTCTTTCGAAACACAAAAACCAATGATTCGTGAACTACTCGGCAATTGAATTGCCGAGGATTCCCGCTTAATCTCCTAAACTTCCTTCAGTTCATACCCCTCGATGGAATTTTTTGCCACCAGCGAATAGTTTGTGTAATAAACCACAAATCCCGTTGCGGCATTGTTCGGACGACGGATATTTTTCTTTCTCAGATAATCGATTTCGCCCTTTTCCATGTCCTTGTTTTTAGAATACATCAAAGCCAGCGCACCGGCCAGTTCGAAGATTTCATCCGGCATATCCCATTCCTGTGCCTGATTGGCAAAAGAGCATTTTACAACCACATGAGCACCCGGAACACCCTTGGCATGAAACCACCAGTCGTTGCCGGTTGCGATTTCGAAAGTCACCGTCTCATTCTGCAGATTGTTGCGTCCGACATAAATATCGTATCCGTCTTTGGTCAGATAATGCAGCGGTTTCGCCTTCGGCATTTTTCCGCCCTTTCCGGCCTTCCCTGAGATCCCGCCTTTTCCGGCACCACCGTTTTTTGCGGCTTTCTGATTCGTACCGACGTTTCCGAGACGTTTGACGAATCCTCTCTCCCAGAGTTCCCTGCGAATCTGCGACAGATCTTCCTCTGTCGAAGCCAGGGAAATATAGGTCAGAATACCTTCCAGATATTCAATCTCTTCTTCGTTTTCCTTCATCTGCTCCGCCAGCGCTCCCGCCGTACGTTTCAGTTTGTTGTATTTGTCAAAATATCTTACCGCATTCTCCGCAACCGTTTTATTCTCGTCCAGCGTAATCGTGCGGGTTTTGTTTTCGTAATAATCGAAAACCTCCGCCTTTTTTAAACCGTCTTCAATCTGATACGCATAGGCATTTAACAGTTCGCCGCAGATTCGGAACTTTTCGCGGTTTTCGGCATCCGCAAGCTGCTTTTTCTGCAGATCCGCTTTCTTGTAATCACGTTCGAGAAGGGTCTGAATCTGATGTCTTAAATCCGCCGTCTTCGAACGCATGACATCCGCCTTGTTCTTATCGGAATAATAGGTCGCAAGCATTTCGGACACCGAATCAAAGGTTCGCTTTTCGGTAAAACTCTCACTTTCCGTTACGGAAAATTCCTTGATTCTTCCGTTCTCGTAAAGAATCTGCGGGGTAAAATCGCAGGTTCTTACCTTCTGCATAAGACCGAAGAATTCCTCAAAAAGTTTCTCTTTTTCTTCTTCTGTAATCTCCCTGTCTCCGTCGCAGCCGGCCGCATTGCAAAGCTCCATCGCCGCAAAAGGACTCAGTCCGGTATAGGAAGTGTAGAGTCTTTTATATACACCTGCCGGTTTCTTCATCGCCGTTTCAAAAGAATCCCAAAGTTCTGTTTTCGAAACAAGCGGATCGAATTTGTCTTCCGTATTCGGAATAAACCACTCTCGTCCCGGAAGCACTTCGCGCACGGAAGAAACAAGCGCACTGACATGTTTGATGGAATCCAAAATGATATTTTTATCATCCGTCAGAATCAGATTACTGTGCTTTCCCATCAGTTCAAAAACCAGTGTTCTTTTACAAAGATCGCCCATTTCATCCAGATGTTCCACGGTAATTTCAACGACACGCTCCAGTCCGGGCTGCGTCACCGAAAGAATTCGTCCGCCCTGCAGGTGTTTCCGAAGCACCATGCAGAAATTCGGTGCCGTCATCGGCGACGGCTTGTTTTCATTCGTCAGGTAAAGAAAAGGCATCCCCGCGGACACGTTAATAAAAAGCCGTGCGGTATCCCTCTCCGTCTTAATCTGTAACAGTATTTCTTCTTTTTCCGGTTGCGCGATTTTAACGATCCGGCCGCCCGTCAGGTTACGGTTTAACTCGTCAACAACCGCCGCAACGCAAATTCCGTCAAAAGGCATATGCTTCTCCGCCTGTGTTTATTTTACCCGGATATTGGTGATTATAAATCAAATACCCTCTTGTGCGAGCACAGAGGGTATTTTCTTTATGTCTCAAGCTTTCTGACTCAGCCTATCAGCCAGTCATACATTTCCTGATATTTTTTCGCAGAAACGCTCCAGGAGAAATCGACTGCCATGGCGCGGTCTATCATCTTATTCCATTCGCGTTTGCGATCGTAGTAGATTTTCTCTGCATAACGGATGCTTGCAAGCATTTCGTGTGCATTGTAGTTTACGAAACTGAAGCCGGTACCGGTGCTCTCGTATTCGTTGTAAGGCTCAACCGTATCCTTCAGGCCGCCCGTTTCACGGACGATGGGGATGGTGCCGTAACGAAGTGCCATAAGCTGGGAAAGACCGCAGGGTTCAAACAGCGAAGGCATTAAGAAGGCATCGGATGCCGCATAGATTTTATGGGACAAAGCTTCGGAATAATAAATATTCGCGGAAACCTTATTGTTATATTTCCAGTCGAAGTGACGGAACATGTTCTCGTACTGCTCGTCGCCGGTTCCGAGAACCACAATCTGAACCGCATCCTGGCAAAGCTCATCCATCATGTATGCGATTAAATCGAAGCCCTTCTGGTCTGTCAGTCTCGATACGATACCGATCATCATGATCTTGTCGTTCTCTTCCAGTCCGAGTTCTTTCTGAAGCGCACGTTTATTCTTTACCTTTTCCTTACGGAAATTCTGCGGCGTGTAAGGAAACTCGATACATTTATCCTTCGAAGGATCATAATCCGAATAATCAATACCGTTTACAATACCGCGAAGGTCGTTCTGCCGTGCACGAAGCAGTCCGTCAAGCTGCTCTCCGTAGAACGGGGTCATGATTTCTTTTGCGTAGGTTTCGGAAACCGTCGTAATTGCGTCTGCATAAACCAGACCGCCCTTTAACATGTTTGCATTCTTGTAATGCTCCAGTTTGTCAGGTGTAAAATAGTAATCCGGAAGTCCGGAGATTTCTTTTACGGTCTTAACATCCCACTTACCCTGGAATTTCAGGTTGTGGATGGTCATAATGGTTTTGATTCCGTGGAAGAATTCATTTCCCTGGAACCGCTCTTTCAAATAGACGGGTACCAGTCCGGTCTGCCAGTCATGGCAGTGAATGATGTC
>DLBG01000013.1 GCA_002494135.1 Lachnospiraceae bacterium UBA7027 | reverse complement strand
GTAGTATATTTTCTGGGAAAGAAGTACGAAATTATAAGTGTAATCAATGATTAAAAATAGAACGGAGGGATTAGGTATGGCAGAGTTTACTTATGAGATTGTAGAGGAAATTGCAGTTTTATCAGAAAATGATAAAGGTTGGCGTAAGGAGTTAAACCTTATTGCCTGGAATGGAAGAGATCCTAAATTTGATATTAGGGATTGGGCACCGAACCATGAAAAAATGGGTAAAGGTGTTACATTAACTCAGGAAGAATTAAAGCAGCTTGGAGCTGTTCTTTCAAAACTGTAAAAATCTTAGTGGATGGAATGTCAGGGTTCGAACGATGGGATTACTTGAGCGGATATTCGGCTATAAAAAATCACAACAGAATAGTGAGGGTGCTTGCGAAGTATCTGCTCAGACTCAACCGCAGAATGAAAATGCGATTAGGTTATTGGAGTGCGGCAAATTTATTGATTCCATATTGAATTCAGATAGATACATTCCTCGTAGCGAATATAATAAATCAATATCAGAGTACTCCTCTGATATTGATTTTTTTGCTGTTCTTAAAAAGAGTGGTATGCTAGACGATTTTTGTAAAAAGAATGGTCTTGATGTTGGTAATATCGAGAGAATTACCGAATCATACCAGAATATTACGAGGCTTGTAGACGAACACAACGAAAAGTATGTATCGGATTCTTTGGTTAAGGAAAAGGATTATTTAGATAATGTTCTTAAAACAATTGATCCGGACATTCAGCTTGATGAGGATCAACGCCGCGTTGTTTTGACAGATGAGGATTATTGTCTGGTTATTGCCGGCGCAGGAGCCGGAAAAACTACAACGGTGGCAGCAAAAGTTAAATATCTTGTCGATAAGAAGGGAATAGATCCTTCTCAGATTCTTGTTGTATCATTTACAAATAAAGCAGTAAATGAGCTGAAAGAGCGAATTCAGAAGGAATTAGAGATTCCTTGTCCGATTGCGACATTCCATTCTACCGGAAACGCAATCATTCATAAAAATGTTCCCGATGAAAAACTGAATATCGTAGATCAATCGAAATTATACTTTGTTATCAGAGATTATTTCCGTAATTCCATTATGAGGAATGAAAGTGCGGTTAATAACCTGATTATGTTTTTTGCGTCTTATTTTGATGCTCCTTACGAGGGCTCCGATTTGAATGGATTTTTCAATAATATAGCAAAGGCCAACTTCTCGACGATGCGAAGCGATCTCGAAGACTTTAAGAGAGAGGTAATTGATACCAGAACAAAGAAGTCTGTGACCATTCAAAATGAGGTGTTACGTTCTTATCAGGAAGTGGAAATAGCCAATTTTCTGTATCTTAACAACATCGACTATGAATACGAACCTATTTATAAATACGATATTGAATTCTCCCGGAAACCGTATACGCCGGACTTCATTATTTATCAAGGGGAGAAGAGCGCTTATTTAGAGCATTTCGGAATAACGGAGTCGGGGCAGAATGACAGGTTCACTCCGGATGAGATTGAACGGTATAAAAAGGCTGTAAATGACAAAATATTATTACACAGAGAGCATGCCACAAAACTTATTTATACATTTTCCGGTTATAAGGACGGAAGACCGTTACTTGAACATCTTAAAGAGAACCTTGAAAACAATGGGTTCGAATTAAAACCCCGTTCCAATAAAGAAGTAATGGAGATGCTTGTTGCAGGTGAGGAAAACCGTTATATCCGGAAACTCATCAATTTAATCTGCCGTTTTATTTCTAATTTCAAGGTAAATGCATATCAGGCGGATGATTTTAACCGGATGTATCATTCTACTCAGAATGTCCGTAGCCGTCTGTTCTTAAGTATATGTAATGACTGCTATCTGGAGTATGAACGCTGGCTGAAAGAGAATAAAGCAGTTGATTTTGAAGATATGATTAATGAATCCGCAAGGCTTCTTCGTGAAGTGAAGGAAATGAAGAAGAAACTGGATTTCAAATATATTATTGTGGACGAGTATCAGGATATTTCCAGACAGCGCTTTGACTTGACGAAAGAATTATCCGAGGTTACGGATGCGAAAATCATCGCCGTTGGTGATGACTGGCAGTCCATTTATGCATTTAGCGGCTCAGATATTACACTGTTTACGAAGTTTGAGGAGAAGATGGGTTATGCAAAGATGCTTAAGATTGTTCGGACCTATCGGAATTCTCAGGAGGTTATTGATATTGCCGGAAACTTTATTCAACAGAATAAAGAGCAGATTAGCAAACAGTTATTGTCAAATAAGCATATTGAAGATCCGGTTCTGATTTATACATATGACAGTGACAGGAAAAATCCTAAGGGCGGCCGGAAGAGCGGAAGCAATTATGAGATGGCGCGAGCAATAGAGCAAGTGCTTGAGGATTTGTTAAATTATAAGCGTGAGGAAGGGAAAGAGCCAGGCTCGATACTGTTGCTTGGAAGATACGGGTTTGACGGTGATCAGCTTGAGAGAACAGGTCTTTTTGAATATATCAACCGGACAAATAAGATAAAGAGCGTAAAGTATCCCAGACTGAATATTACTTTTATGACAGCACATTCATCTAAAGGCCTGGGATACGATGATGTTATCGTTATAAACGGGAAAAATGAGACTTATGGATTCCCTTCTAAGGTAGAAGACGATCCGGTACTTTCCTTTGTAATAAAAGGCGATCATTCCATTGATTTTGCAGAGGAAAGAAGACTCTTTTATGTTGCGATGACCAGAACAAAGAACCGGGTATTCTTTATTGCGCCGGAAAAGAATCCGTCAGAATTCCTTCTTGAATTGAAACATACATATAAGAATGTGAAGCTTTTGGGCGAATGGAACGAAGAGGAGCCAATCAGCATTGCCAAGAAGCCTTGTCCGCTTTGCGGTTATCCGATGCAGTTAAAATATAAGAAATCCTATGGTTTACGGCTTTATATATGTACAAATGAACCCGAAATCTGCGGATTTATGACAAATGATTACCGCGCCGGCAAACTCGCAATCCAGAAATGTGATAAATGCCGTGACGGATATCTGGTCGTTAAAAAGGGCAGAGATGCGGATTTCTTTCTTGGATGTACAAATTATAAGACAAACGGAACCGGATGCAGTAGGATGCTTAGCCGGCAGGCTTATTATGCGCAGATGGGTTACAAGTATGAGGAACCCAAGGTTAAGGATTCCTCTAAAGCTGAGGAACCGGTAGTAACCGAAAATGCAGTAATCACTGGTAAAGCACGTGTGCTGAAAAGACCGGATGCAGATATAAAACAGAGTTTTTATGAATTATCTGCTCAAAATAGTGGTTCCGACAGAGAAAATGGAAACAAGGAAACGAATAAGGTTTCCGATGCTCAGGAGGCATGGAAAGTAAACCGGGATGACTATGTCGATGTAATCAGGGCGGATGTTAGGCCGGTGCTTTATCGGAATTCAGACCTAAATGACGTGATTTTTTCTGTTGTAAAAGCACTGCAGAATGTGAGCTGTATTCATTTTTACGGAATATCGATTCTGTGTGATGTTCTGCGTGGCTCAGAGAATAAAAGAATAATTGACAATAAGCTGAATAGGGTACCGGAATATGGAGTTCTTCGGTCTCTTTCTGCCGATGATGTTAAGACAGTCATTGAATGGATGATTTCAGAACACTTTATTTTGCAAACGAAGGGGAATTATCCGGTTTTGCATTCTACCTATGAAGGATTGCATTATTCCGAGTCAATTTCTGAAGGAAAACTGAAGAAATTAAAGAGTCTTCTGGAAGAAGACCAGGCTGAGTTTGAAGAAAGATATGGAAGTGCTTTGGCGGAGTATGAGGAAAAGCAGGCGGAAAAGAGAAAATCAAAACTTAAGGAAGAATATCATCTTTCCGCGGAAGATGCATCGAAGTTTGCATATAAGGACTTTTACAGCGGAAAAGAACTTAGGGATGAATTTAACCGGATTTCTTCTTATAAGAATATGAAGAAGGCCCGTTTTAAGCAGGTGTGGGAATTTCTCGTTGAAAAAGGCTATGTTGAGGAAAAGACAATTGAGGGAATAACGTCAAAAATGCCAACGGAGTTAGGCATTAGCAAGGGAATAAAAACCGTGGATAAGTCCAGTGCAAAAGGATATCCGTATACGGTGATTATGTATCCGGAGGTCGTTCAAAGGGAAATTGTTGAATTTTTGATGCGGGTTCCGGAGTACACGAAGATTGGGACAGAGGAAGGAACTCTTGAACAGACTGCTATTGAGCCGGATAGAGTAGAATATAATCGGAAAATGAACCGGCCAGATGGCGCGGGAGCAGCCTGGTCGGAAGAAGAGGACGAGCAATTAGACCGCGAATACGCATCAGGGATGCAAATTGCTGATATAGCAAAAGCTCATGACCGCACAAAAGGCGCCATTTTTGCCAGATTAAGGAAACATGGGTTAATTAAATAAGGTGGAATTATTAGCATATTAAGAATTTCATTCTGTAGAGCCTATTGGGTATACATAATGAAATTTATAGCCCGGTAGAACCGGGCTTTTTTAATAAAGAAAAGTATGAAAAGCTGTAAGGAACTGCAAAAAACTGTAAAAAAATACAAGAAACTGCAAAAAACTGCAAAAAACTATCAAAAATTATAACAAACTTTAAAAAACTATCAAAAATTATAACAAACTTTAAAAAACTATCAAAAACTATCAAATTATGATTTAGACTTGACAAAAATTAGAAATTGGCATATTGTTTACTTGTAGATATTTTTTTGTTCATGGGAGATGAATGTGAGATGAAAGAATTGGTTGAATACGAAAAAGAGATTAGGGGTCTTTTGGATGAAATGGATGATAAGCCATCTTCGCGAAAGCATGTTATAGATCGATTTAGGCAATTAATTATTTATTTTGAAGAGAGGCTTGATTTAAGTAAATCTAATTCCGATTACGAAGAAAAGCGAATTAAGGAGTTGGAAGATCTGCTTAAGGCGGAGAAAATCTCTAAAAAAAATAAGGAAGAGTATGAAAGACAGTTGGGTGTGGCGAAGGAGCATATTAATTATTACAAAGATGAACAATTAAAATTGTGTGTCCTGAAGAGTTTGCTTGAGGACAGTATTTCAAAAAAAGGGTATTTTGATAAGTATAAATGCTTTCAGAACATCCGCAAATTAATGCGGGAGAAAAATATAAAACTTGGACAAATCGAAAGCGAGGCGGGTGTACGAATTGGCTATATGTCTCGTCTTGAAAAACCGGATAATGATGCAGAGCCTGGAATAATGTTTTTGGTTACTGCAGCAAAACTGCTTGGTGTAACTATAGACGAACTAATATATAGTCAGCCGGAAGAACTGTCCAAGGATGAAAAATATGTCAATGAATTCCTTCATGATTTAATAAAAGACACGGATGAACATAATATCCATTGGGAAAAAGAACGTGATGATATTTTACGCCGTAGTTATGATTCTTTTGAAGATATTGTACCTGAACATCCATTGCTGACACTTGATGTACATGCATCAACACCAGATTCGGTGTCTTCGATAAAAAAATATATTTCTCAGTTTTATCCGGAATCTAAAGTTAAAGTCAGAAGCTGCTATTCTGCCAGTTTGTTAGGTGAAGGCAAGATTTTTATTGTTAATTGTTGCTCGGAAATAGAAGATGAATATATTCCGGATAAGAAGTTTTTTGAAGTTTATGTTACAGATTCAGCGAATACAGTCAATCCTGTGTGCAACACTTTGAAGTCAGCGGAAGGCTTGAGGATAACTATAAATAGACTGTACCAAATGGCCGAGAATGATGCGGCGAGCGTACATATTAACAAAGCAACACGCAAAATAATAGACAATTATAGAACTGTCAGTAATTTGCCGTTTTAAAGGGAAGGAGGGAGAGAATGAAACGCGATAACGAAAAACAGATTAGAACTGATTCAGGTAATCTTTTGTTTTGTACTGCGGAAGTAAGACCTGATGGAGAAGTTGAACTAATAGCTAGAAACAAAGGAAAAGAAGGGCGCATTACAATGAATTCTTTGCTCTTTAAGGTATATGGGGAAACCAATAAAGATCTTTCCAAATAATCTTTCCTTTATTGAAACATCCAAGAGGTGCTCTTATAGGTAAGACGGATATAATTGAATAATAAATGCTTGGACGAGCAAATCCTTGTTAATACATGAGATTTAGACCGGAGCTGGTTGGTATCCGAAAGGAACCGATGCAGTTCCGGTTTTTGTTTTTAGGTAAAGGCTAATTTGTTTTTTTCTTGAAGGGGTTATTCGTTAACTGAAAAATGATAACAATTGTTTGAAATTGCTATTTTAAGTGCATCGGGAAGCTTTCCGTTGATGGCATTTTCGTAAAGGATATCGCGAATATTATTGGTGATGCGGTAAGTAATTAGGTCGATTTCCTCTCGGTTTTGTGCAGCTAATTGTTCCTTTTCTTCATCCGTTAAGCTGTACTCGTCTTCGACGTCATCATCATAGTCTTCTTTTCGCACACCAATGCCTTTTTCATAAATCATTACAAGCAGGAGGTCCAATATTCCAACTGAAAGCTTGTGAGTAGCACTACCGGTAAGTAATTCATCGATAAGGTACAGGGCAAAAGCTCTGTAGTATTTGTGAGAAGTCCAGTTTTCTTGTAGGTTGGATATCTCTTCCCAATCAGGCTCGTTTGTAAGGTTTATTTTATATTCGTGTAATTGTTCTAATGCAGCGGGAGATAGACCGGTATATTTATAGGAATCAGTTATATCGTGAGTCCGCTGATTGATTCGGCCAAGAAGATAATCAGCATCACAATCAAGTAATTCGCAAATGTTAGCGAGAACATCAGCAGTGGGGGTAGATTTTCCTTGTTCCCAAGACTGAATTGTTCCAAACATATTGTTATCAGTTTGTTTTTTTCCTTGGCGAATCATACCAAAGCGTTTCATATATGCATCGGCAAAAGCTTGTTGACTCGAATATTTTCGTTTTCTACATTCTTGAAGTCGTTGGGTAAATATACTTATATTCATATTTATAAACGCTCCTATTAAAAATCATAATTTTAACATATAACACTATTTACTATAAACAAATTATAATTATTTTTCAATAAGAGCAGAAGAAGGGAGACTGAAATTATGGAATTCGTACCAATAAAATGTCAGGAAATAAAATGTCCATACGGTAAGCAGTGTGGGCAGCGATGCATTCTAGGAGAGGTTTGTTCAGATGATTTGGTTGGGAAGGGAATTATTCATCAGAGGCATAAATGCCCCAAGGCGACCAAAGGAAAACTTCAATATGTAACAGTAATTCTTAAAACAGCATAGTTTATTTGATTAAGTAGCTCGCGTGAGAGTCCCTTCGTGGCGCTGAGACGCAGGACTAAAAAGAAAGTCATACGACTTTTTTGTTCTGCGTATCAGAACCAAGGGGCTTTTTTATTTGCATTTCAAAATAACAAGAAATATAAAAAAATTTTTAAACCGGAAAAAAGCATTCCGGATTAACCCATAAATTACTAATCACAAACAGGGAAAGGGGGTGAGAACACATGTCAGCTAACGAAAGACGTGAAGCAATTCTTAATACGTTATTACTGCGGCGTAGAGATAAAGCGTCTAATTTGGCCAATGAATTTGGCGTGTCAGAGAGAACTATTCGTAATGACATCGTTATTCTTTCGTGTTCTTACCCTATTGAGATGAAGCAGGGCCGCTACGATGGTGGAATTGAGGTCGCTCCTTGGTTCCATATGGATCGTAAATACCTTGCTCCTGAACAATTCAATCTACTTAAGCGGTTGGCGCCAAGCTTAGAAGGAGAAGATTTGAAGGTGCTTAACAGTATCATCACCCAGTTTGCAGTACATCAATAAACCCGGAAATAAAAGAAAGCGAGGACTTAAAATGCCTATTGAAAATGATTTTTTACATATTTATAGGAATGCCGATCCAAAGAAAAAACTGGATATTCTTCTTAAGAATTATTCTGCAGTTCCCAGAAAAATCGATTTCTTTCAGATTAAAATACGGAACGATATCAAGAATGAGCAGGAGTATTTAAGAGGACAACGGCGCGGAGAGATCGGAGTGAGGGTTCAAACGTCAAAAAAGAGCAATCCTACCGAGGAAGAAGCGATTTCTAATCTGACACTTGATGAGGCATTTCTGACAGGGGAGATTAATAGGTCTGTTTTAAATGGAATTGAGAATGCATCAAAATATGAGGCTGATATTAAGACTGTCAGCGTCCTGAAGAGCGATTATGAACTTCTTTCCTTAATAGTAGATAATCTTGATGAAACGGATGGTGAGTTGCTCCGACTTCGTTATATAGAGAAGAAGACTTTAAGCGTCATTGGTGATAAATTTGAAATTCATGAAGACACCGTTCGAAAGAGGCTCAAAATTATTTTGGAAGAGATTGATGGCGAGATTTTAGGGAGTTTTGAACTGAGTTCTAAGATTCTTAGAACATATGACCCAGGAAGAGGAGGGAGAGCAGGATGAATCTTATAACGAATAAGGAATACAAGGAATCCGGTATTTATGCGAAGGAACAGGCGAAAATCCAGACGGTGCCAATCCAGGAGAAGGTAACACTTACAATCAGGGAGGCAGCGGAATACTCCAATATCGGAATAAACAAGCTTGAAAGCCTGCTTCGCTCCCCAAGATGTCCATTTGTTCTGTATGTAGGAAAGAAAAAGCTGGTGAAGCGGAAAGAGTTTGAGCAGTTCATTTCGGACAACATTGAATTGTAACCATGAAAAACACGATAAAATAGGCGGTTTTCCGGTTTTTTAAAAATGAAACTACATTGCAAAGAAGCCCTGATTAGTATATAATTATATCTGCTGATTTGGGGCTTCTTTAACTTAGAAAGGAGCCGAAAAATGGGAAAAGATCTCAAGGGAAAGGAGCTAGGAGAAGGGATCCTTCAGCAGCAGAACGGAACTTATTTTGCCAGATTTGTTGATAAGTTCGGAAGACGCAGAACGAAGAGGTCCAAAAAATTACAGGAAGTAAGACAATGGCTTGCGGATGCGACATATATTGACCAGCACAGTGATTTGGACCAGCCTGCGGATATGATAGTAGATGCCTGGTTTGATTATTGGATAGGGATTAAGAAGCAGACGGTAAGACCGAATACGGTAAGGAACTATACGGATCGTTATGAACGTAATATCAAGGGTGTCATCGGAAATAAACTTTTGACAGAAGTAAAACCTCTGCATTGCCAGATGGTATTTTCGAAAATGGCGGAGGAAGGCTACAGGACGTCAACGATTTATCAGGCACGGATTGCTCTTTTTAATATGTTGGAATTTGCCAAGGAAAACGATGTAATCATCAATAATCCTTGCAAAAAGTCCGTGAAAAGCGACATGGGTAAGCCTTCTGCGAAGAAGGAAGCACTTACAAAGGACGTTCAGAGGAAGTTTTTGGAGGCAGTCGTAGGTTACAGCTACGAAAACCAGTATCGTTTCGTACTTCAGACCGGTCTCCGTACGGGAGAGCTGATTGGCCTTAAGTGGTCGGATATTGATTTTGAAGAGAAAACGCTTAAAATCGAAAGGTCAATGGAATATCGCTATTCAGTCGGAGAATGGAGAATCGGACCGCCGAAGAGTAAATCCGGATATCGTACCATTCCGTTAACGGAGGAAGCCATTCGCATCCTGAAGAATCAGAGAGAAAAGAACAGCAAATTAAAGATAGTACCGATGGAATGGATGGATTTTGTTTTTCTTTGCAGAAACGGCACACCGGTAAAGAACAGTACATATGATACAGGATTGTTTAAGTATTGTGACCGGATTGGCATTCCCAGATTTTCGATGCATGTGTTACGTCACACTTTTGCGACGAGATGTATCGAAGGGGGCATGAAGCCGAAGACTCTGCAGAAGATTTTAGGACATTCAAACATTGGAATCACCATGAATCTGTATGTACATATTACAGAGGAAGAAAAGCATAGAGAGATTGATTTAGTGGCTGATGCGTTAAAAGTGGTATAAAACTTTATGCGAAAATATGGACCGTGGTACTCGGTGTGGTACTCGGTAAAAAGCACAAACCCGCAAAGCCGCATAAATACTGGGTTTTTAGAAGGAGAAGAAACAAAAATGAAACTTGGAATCGTAGGCTTGCCCAATGTCGGCAAATCCACATTATTTAATTCATTAACCAAAGCAGGCGCGGAATCCGCGAACTATCCGTTCTGCACCATTGATCCGAATGTCGGCATCGTGGCGGTACCGGATGAGAGAATCGAGAAACTCGGCGAACTATACAACACGAAGAAAGTAACGCCGGCGGTGATCGAATTTGTTGATATTGCGGGTCTGGTAAAAGGTGCAAGCAAGGGAGAAGGACTCGGAAACCAGTTCCTTGCAAACATTCGTGAGGTGGATGCCATCGTACACGTGGTAAGATGTTTTGAAGACGAGAACATCATTCATGTGGAAGGAAGCGTGGATCCGGCAAGAGATATTGAAACCATTAACTTAGAGCTGATTTTCTCCGACTTAGAGATTTTGGAACGCCGTAATGCAAAGGTTGCAAAGGCAGCCAGGATGGATAAGGTAGCAGCCAAGGAAGAAGAGATGTTAAAAGCCATCAAGGCGCATCTCGAAGAGGGTAAAATGGCCCGTTCCTTCGAAGTTCCCGAAGACGAGGATCTGGCAGCAGCATTCAAAACCTACAACCTGCTTACCGCGAAGCCGACGATTTATGCGGCAAACGTGGCAGAGGATGATCTGGCGGATGACGGAGCTTCCAATGCATATGTACAGAAGGTTCGTGAGATTGCCGCTTCGGAAGGATCCGGCGCGCTGGTAATCTGCGCACAGATTGAACAGGAACTTGCGGATTTGTCCGATGAAGAAAAGAAAGAGTACCTGGAAGAACTCGGAGTTCGCTCCTCCGGTCTTGATAAGCTGGTAACCGAAAGCTACAGTCTTCTCGGTTTAATCAGTTTCCTGACGGCGGGAGAAGACGAGTGCCGTGCATGGACCATTAAGAAAGGAACCAAGGCTCCGCAGGCAGCAGGAAAGATTCATACCGATTTTGAAAGAGGATTCATCAAAGCGGAAGTTGTTCCCTATGATGTGCTGATTTCGGAAGGATCCATTGCCGCGGCCAAGGAAAAAGGTCTTGTCGGACTTGAGGGCAAAGAATACGTCGTCAAAGACGGAGATGTGATTTTATTCCGGTTTAACGTTTAAGAATTTTACCCGTAATACCGAAAAAGGATGATTTAAAAAACGGCATTTCTTTGGAAATGTCGTTTTTTTGTTGGACATGTGTTGGACTGCTTGGGTTATAATGAATTTGTCGGAAGTTGTAAAGCTATAGGAGGATGAAGATATGGCTAACTTAACAGACGAACAGAAAAGAAAACTCTCTATCCTTAATATTCGTGTCGAGTCTGAAAAAATTGCAGACTGGGAAGAATTTCAGAATCAGTATGTCTCGGATTTCGGCTGGGATCCGAATGATGAGAAACAGCTCTACGCGATGAAAGCGATGTTTATTATCAGGAAATACGGCGGAATAGATCTTGAAGAAGCATTGGGAGATAAAATCAGGGTTCCGGAAATCAGAAAAGAAAGCTTTTTGGTAAATGTGGTTGATTCCGTTAAGAAGCTATTTGAGGGAAAGAAGGAAAAAGAGGATTATCCTCCGGTTGTACAGCAGGCATTGAACTGCCTGGGGATTATCAGGGAGTCCGAGAAGGAATATGAAAAAGAAAATAAGGTGGATGCGGATGCGAAGCTAAAAGAGATTGCAGAAATGAAACCTCGTCAGCAGACGGCCTTCCTGCTCGGAAACCTGGAACAATGGAAATCGGACCTGACGAGAGAAGTTAATACATATGCCCGTTTCCTTTCGGAAACCCAGAAGGATCCGCAGGCGAACTGGTATCCGGCCGGTAATGAAGGACCCAAAGATTATATTGCGGTCGGGGCGAGTTATCAAAGGCTCATAAATACTTTGTCGAACCCGGATGCCAGCCTTGACGGTATCAGAGCGGCCATGGCGGATTTTAATTCCAAATTATCCGCTTATGAAAGAGGACACAGACCTGTTTTCAGAGATCATACTTCTCCCGAAACGGCAGAAAGGTATCGTCTGATTGAAGGCATGGCGAACCTGACAGAGGCATATCTGAAGGTGTTTGACCAGTTGAAAAAAGGAGTTCAGGAGAATGCCGCCAAGTTTCATGTGCAGGGCACAAAATTTAAAGCAGGCCGGAATTCCTTTACAGATCTTAAACTGATTTGCGGTCAAATGCAGTTCGGCGTAAAAGCCGGTTATCAAGAGCCACCGTTTGACTATGACAAAACCGTAAAGGACGGCAGAGAGATTTATCCGACCATGAGAGAAGTCGCGGTTAAGAAGATGCTCAACGAACGCTTCGAGAGAAAAACCGGCCTTAAGACGGAGGCGGAACGCAAGAATCTAAAGGTTCTTTACGGACAGAGACCTGCCCGTGATTATGCAAAGAATTACTGCTCGGTTAAGTACAGAGATCAGCTGGTGAAGACGGAAGAACTCATGAAAAATGGGGAAAGCGTGAAAGAAGTTATTGATTTAAATGATAAAATCCGCGCCAAGAATTTTAACAAAGAAGTGGACGCGCTTGCCGAAGATTTCTATTTTAAGAGAATTATTGCAAATCATCCGAAGAACTGGAAAGAAAAATGGGATGAGGTTGTAAATAAGAGCACCGAATGTCTGGACAGGCTGAAGGATAGTCTGAATACCGAGTATATACAGACTTCGGAGCATCTGGCGAAGAACCTGATCAGTAAGGCTCTGACGGATCCGAAGAACGAAGCAGCACTTCATGCTTATGCACATGTTATCGATTCGGCGTTTGATCAGACGGAAATAGAAAATGTTACGAATTACGTGAAGAATTATCTTGAGACTCAGTATCCGAACGTAAACCATGAGGACGCTAAAACGCGGGAAGAGTATCTGAAGAAACTTGTCAATGATGAAGGTTTAAAGAAGACAATTGCCGGAAAGGTTCAGGAATTCTGTGAAAAACAGCTGTTTCCCAAACTCGATGGTCCGGCGAAGGGAAACGGAGGACCGGTATTGTAAGCAGGCTCCGTGTTATACAAAAGTCGGATAAAAATTATGCCCTGTGCGGGGAAAACCGCACGGGGCTTTTTTTATCTTCAGTCTGTTAATTTTTTAACACACAAAAGCCCGAAAAGCCTTGATATTTCGCGATTTTTCTTGACTCAGGGTATTGATTTTTTATGCTTCTTCATATAAAATGGAGCGTAGATGGCGGAAAGTGGATGAACTATGGAGAAAAGTGGAGGATAATTATTCCAAAATGAAGTTCATGTCGGAATACAACCACACAATCGACCCGAAGGGAAGGCTTATTATTCCTACCAAATTCAGATGTGGGCTTGGCAACACATTTGTAATTGCGAAGGGAATTGATAAGTGCCTCTATTTTTATCCTGCTTCCGAATGGGAGATTATCGAGGAGAAACTCTCCGCGATTCCGTTAACCAACCGGGACGGAAGACAATTCGCGAGATTTATGCTGGGCGGTGCCGCCGAAGTGGACATGGATGCCCAGGGAAGAATCCTTCTCCCCGGATATTTAAGAGAATACGCCGGCGTGATGAAAGATACCGTAATGGTCGGTATGGGCAACCATATCGAGTTCTGGGCGAAAGAAGCTTACAATGCGGCTTCCGAGGATGTGGACATCAACGCACTGGCAGAGAGACTGGACGGACTCGGGATTTAACAAAATTCCGGAGTATTTTATAAAATCGCAAACGGGTGGTACCGGGTCCTCCCGGATCCTCCTTCAGGGCCCGGTACCGAAAATAACGGAGAATACATGGAGTTTGCACATAAATCCATTTTATTGAATGAAGTCATCGAAAGCCTGAACATCAAGGCAGACGGGATTTATGCCGACGGAACCCTCGGAGGCGGGGGACATTCCTTTGAAATAGCAAGCCGTCTTTCCGAAAAAGGAAAGCTGATCGGAATCGACCAGGACGAAGCGGCCATCAAGGCTGCGGGAGAGAGGCTGCAGGCATTCTCCGATCGGGGAATCGTCACAATCGTACGCGATAACTACAGGAATATGAAAAAGGTCTTAAGCGACCTTGGTATTCCGGAAGTTGACGGAATTTTACTGGATCTGGGCGTCTCCTCCTATCAGTTTGATGAGGGTGAAAGAGGATTCTCCTACAGAAGCGACGCAAGACTCGATATGAGAATGGATCAAAGGCAGAGTCTTACCGCATACGATATTGTGAACGGATATTCTGAGCAGGAACTTTACAGGGTTATCAAAGAATACGGCGAAGAGCAGTTCGCGGGCAACATCGTAAAACATATCGTCCGCCACCGTGCACAGAAACCGATCGAAACGACATTTGAATTAAACGAAATCATAAAAGAAAGCATTCCGGCGAAAATGAGAGCCGGCAAGGGACATCCTTCCAAGCAGACATTTCAGGCGCTCAGAATTGAATGCAACGATGAACTGAATGTTTTAAAAGATACGCTGGACGACATGCTTTCGCTCTTAAGGCCGGACGGAAGGCTTGCAATCATCACCTTCCATTCCCTGGAAGACCGAATTGTAAAAAACAAATTCAGGGAAGCAGCGAATCCCTGCATCTGTCCGCCGAGTTTTCCGGTGTGCACCTGCGGAAGAAAACCAATCGGAGAGGCGCTTACGAGAAAGCCGATTCTTCCCACCGAAGAGGAAATGGAAGAGAACCCGAGAGCAAAATCAGCAAAACTGAGAGTTTTTGTAAAGAAAGAAAACCCATAACGAGGTAATAAAAATGGCAAGAAGAAATCAGTACAATTACGGAAATACCGCAGAGCAGTATCATGAGTACAGACTCCGCATGGAGGAGCCCGTGGAACGCATGGACCCTACGGTTCGCAAGAACCAGGAGAAGGCAAGACACATGAATCTGCCCTACGTTTTGTTCTTATCCATCGCATTTATCGCGGTTGCAATGTCTGCAATCATGATGATTCGCGCACAGGAGAACTTAAAAGAGAGCGTTAACAATGTATCCAGGCTGGAGAACCAGTACGTAACCTTAAAGGCAGACAACGATGCAACATACGACCGTATCGTAAATTCTGTGGATGCGGCGGAAGTGAAGCGTATCGCAACCGAGGAACTCGGAATGCATTACGCTGCGGAAGGCCAGATCGTGGTATATACCGGCGATATGGACGATTATGTAAGACAGTACGCTGACATCCGGTAGAATTTGGCGTATAATAAAGGTTGGCCGTGTGCGACCGGCCGTGAATTTTAACTGAAGAGTTGGGAAAGAAATGAGTGAGACAGGCGGAAATGTTTTTAATAAAGAAATGAAAAAGTACCTTCTTATTTTTGTCTTTCTGATTATGGCGGCGATGCTGGCCCTTGTGGGTCGCATCGCTTATATCAATTATAAGAGCGGTGCGGAATACGAGAAGAAAGTCCTCTCTCAGCTCTCCGGATACGACAGCGTGGTTCTTCCCTACAAGAGAGGCTCCATCCTCGACAGTAAGGGTACCACACTCGCAACCTGCAGAAAGGTTTACAACGTAAAACTTTCCACCAAGGATATCGCCTACAAGGCATCCATTCAGAAAAATGAAGGATTATATCAGGCAACGGCCGATGCGCTGGCTACCTGTTTCGGGGCCAACGCGAGCGAGCTCGTTGCTTTTATGCGTGAAAATCCCAACAGTACCTACAAACTCATCGCAAAGCGCGTGGAGTACGAAAGCGTTGAAAAATTCAACGAAATGGTAAAAGCAGCCGCCGAGAACCCCGAGGCGGCCGGAATCTACGGTGTGGCCTTTGATGAAGAATATGTCCGCACCTATCCGAACGGAGCGCTGGCATCGGACGTCATCGGTTTTACAAACGACGGTAATGTCGGTTCTTACGGACTGGAGCAGTATTACAACGATATC
>DLBG01000129.1 GCA_002494135.1 Lachnospiraceae bacterium UBA7027 | reverse complement strand
AGGCACATGCTTTCTTCCATCATGAACCGCAATCGTATGTCCTACAAAGGAAGGGAAGATTGTGGAACGACGGGACCAGGTTTTGATGACCTGCTTATTTCCTGCTGCATTCATCTCATCTACTTTTTTCAGTAAAGATGCATCTGCAAAAGGTCCTTTTTTCAATGATCTAGCCATTTGTATATTTCCTCCTTATCAAACTTACTTAATTCCGCGTCCGTCTCTTCTTCTTACGATGAGCTTGTTAGACTGCTTGTTCTTCTTTCTGGTCTTTAAGCCCAGAGCAGGTTTACCCCAGGGAGTGCAAGGACCGGGACGTCCGATACCTGCCTTACCTTCACCACCACCGTGAGGATGGTCATTGGGGTTCATTACGGAACCACGGACAGTAGGTCTGATACCCATATGGCGCTTACGACCTGCTTTACCGATGTTTACAAGATTGTGATCAACGTTTCCTACAACACCAACGGTAGCTCTGCATCCTAAAGGCACCATTCTCATTTCGCCGGAAGGAAGACGAAGTGTTGCGTACTTTCCTTCTTTTGCCATAAGCTGTGCGCTGTTTCCTGCAGCACGTACAAGCTGTCCGCCCTTGCCGGGGATGAGCTCGATGTTGTGTACCTGAGTACCGACGGGGATAAGTTCAAGAGGTAAGCAGTTACCGATTCTTACTTCGGCTTCGGGTCCGTTCATGATTTTCATGCCGTCCTTTAAGCCTTCGGGTGCAAGGATGTAAGCTTTCTCGCCGTCTGCGTAAGTAATGAGAGCGATGTTTGCGGTTCTGTTGGGATCATATTCGATACCGGTTACAACTGCAGGAATGCCATCCTTAAATCTCTTGAAGTCTACAACTCTGTATTTCTTTCTGTTTCCGCCGCCGCGGTGTCTTACAGTGATTTTACCCTGATTGTTACGTCCGGCATTCTTCTTAAGGGAAACCAACAGGGACTTTTCGGGAGTCTTCTTGGTGATTTCAGAGAAGTCGGAACCCGTCATGTTTCTTCTTGACGGTGTATAGGGATTATATGTTTTAATACCCATTTCTTTAAATCTCCTTTTCTTACTGGTTATTTATCATCATGCTTCATTGCATATAGTCGAGGGAACTGTCACCTCTTAGATTCCGGAGAAGATTTCGATATCCTTGCTGTCTTCGGTAAGGGTTACGATTGCCTTCTTCGTCTCTGCAGTTTTTCCGTAAACGTTGCCGCGACGCTTGTTCTTGCCTTCGCAGTTCAAGGTGTTTACTTTCTTAACTACCGTTCCGGGGAACATCTTTTCAACTGCATCTTTGATCTGAGTCTTAGTAGACTGCTTGCTTACGAGAAAAGTGTATTTCTTCTCGCCCATGCCGGCCATACTCTTTTCGGTAACCACCGGTTTTAAGATTACGTCATAGTATTGAATGTCTGCCATTATGCGTACACCTCCTCGATTGTGGATACCGCATCCTTGGTAAGAACTACCGTTCCGGCATTCATTACGTCATATACGTTAATGTTTCCGGTAAGAGAAGTCTTAGCATCGGGAATGTTTCTTGCGGAAAGAACCACGTTCTTGTCATTCTCGTTGATAACAACCAGAGCCTTCTTTGCATCAAGGTTCTTTAAAACCTCTGCAAACTTCTTGGTCTTGATTTCATCAAACTTCAGTTCATCAATTACCAAAAGCTTTCCGTCTGCAACCTTGCTGGTTAATGCAGATTTAAGAGCTGCTCTCTTTTCCTTCTTGTTTAACTTAAAGGAATAATCTCTCGGAGTAGGAGCGAATACTACGCCGCCATGTGTCCACTGAGGAGATCTCGTTGATCCCTGTCTTGCATGGCCTGTTCCTTTCTGTCTCCAAGGCTTTCTTCCGCCGCCGGACACCTCTGAACGAGTTTTTGCTTTCTGAGTGCCCTGACGCATATTTGCAAGGTGCTGAACGATTGCCAAGTGAACAAGGTGCTCATTGATTTCCACGCCGAAGATCGCATCGTTTAAATCAAGCTTGCCAACTTCCTTGCCTTCCATATTTAAAACAGATACCTGTGCCATCTGTATGTTCCTCCTTTCTCCAATTATGCCTCTGCCTTAGTTGTTTCTTTAATGGTAACCAAAGCTTTCTTGGGTCCGGGTACTGCACCCTTTACCAAAAGAAGATTCTTCTCGGCATCAACTCTGACAACCTCAAGATTTCTTACGGTTGCCTTCTTGCCACCCATCTGACCGGGCATTCCTTTTCCTTTGAATACACGGCTGGGGCTGGAGCATGCACCGTTGGAACCCTGATGACGATGGAATTTGGAACCATGCTTCATCGGTCCTCTGTGCTGACCAAGTCTCTTGATTGCACCCTGGAATCCTTTTCCCTTGGTGATTGCGGTAGCGTCAATCTTGTCGCCTTCCGCAAAGATGTCTGCTTTGATTTCCTGAGCGAGCGCATATTCGGAGCTGTTCTCAAATCTGAACTCGCGAACGTATCTCTTGGATTTCGTTCCGGCTTTCTTGAAGTGACCCTGCATAGCCTTGCCTACGCCGTGAGCATGGATAACTTCCTTTTTGCCCTGAGCATCTTTGTTGATGATCTTGTCTTTCTTGTCAACGAAACCTACCTGAACTGCTTCGTAACCGTCGTTCTCAATGGTCTTAATCTGGGTTACAACACAGGGGCCGGCTTCCAGAACCGTTACGGGAATGAGCGTTCCGTCTTCTGCGAAGATCTGGGTCATTCCGACTTTTGTAGCTAAAATCGCTTTCTTCATTTTTCCCTCCTTGTTTCTACTACAGCGGCATCTTAAGTAAAGTCGGATGCATACTAGTTGTAGAAGGTAATTTATTTATTGTTGCTTTTACTTACATCATTTTAACGTCAATGTAAACGCCTGCAGGCATTTCCATGCTGTCCTTACGCATCATCTCGATGATGTTGGGACCCGGCTCAACGATATCGATCAGTCTCTTGTGAGTTCTCTGTTCGAACTGCTCTCTGGAGTCTTTGTACTTATGTACGGCACGGATGATGGTTACTACTTCCTTCTTAGTAGGAAGGGGAACCGGTCCGCTCACCTTTGCTCCGTTCTTCTTTGCCATGTCGATAATCTTCTTTGCAGATGCATCAACTGTCTGATGATCATACGCCTTGAGTGTGATTCTCATTGTTGCCATAAAAAAAGTCGCCTCCTTTTCGCACTTTTAATATTACAAGTGAGACAAGCGGTGACTGTACACTCTCCCGTGTGTGTCCTAAACCGGTACATAACTTAAGATTTATTCCGACTTCATACCGCCTCGGACTGACACGTCGTTTCTACCTATTGTAGACTTAATGTTTTGTACAGTGACTTGTCGCCAGTATCTTGACTTGACATTCGCTCCCCGCAAAAACCTCCAGGTTGAAAGGCCTGCAGCAACCTTGCGGATCTTCACTATCATGCCACAGCATTTGCTATTTTATCGTAATTTCCCGTACATTGCAAGTATTTTTTTCGGGATTTTTCATAAAATTTTCAAATTGGTGTTGTATAAAATCACAAACTACCATATATAGTGCACCTTGAATCCATCCGTACAATTCGGGAAAATACCGTCCGGGCGGCCCGCATCATGCCTTTACGGGTTACGCAGAGAGAATATTCAATCGCGGGCATTCGGATTCCCATACCCCGTAAAATGAAAAACAGGGAAGACATTGTCTTCCCTGCGACTCTTTTTCCCTACCGGATATTAAAAGTTTCCATTCTGTAATACTGTTGATAAAACTCCGGTTGCCATCGAGATGATACCTGCAACAACGCAGAGAACCAGGCTGACAATACCGAGAATAAAACCAATCTTTGCCTGCTTATTTTCCGGATCATCCTTCTTAGCAAGAATTCCCAAAACAAGTGCAGCTACGCCGAAAGGAAAACCGCCGCCGCAGCAGAATGCCAGTACACATCCTACAATACCGAAAATAAACGAAAGCAACGCTTTAATGTTTTTCTTTTCTTCCATTTCCACTTCCTCCATATATTAATATGCTAATGTTTCAACGCATTAAATCGCTGTTGATTATTTTAATATTTTTTTCATATTTTGGCAAGACAAACTTATAAAAACGACGGAGTAAACTTATTGTCAGTTGGAAATAATTAGATTGGTCCTAAGATTTTTAGATTTGATCCGATTTTCCAACATTTTACATCCTATCATGAGGTATGGTCAATTCTTAAAGATTACTGATTTGCTCCCGTATTGATAGGGTTTTTCTTACCGTCGATGTACTTCCAAGCGTTACCTGAATTCTTTCGATATAGGCGTATGCTTCTCTCTGCGCTTTTGTATACTTCTTGCGCTGTTTATCATCTAACATTCCGTCAGTTCCGGTTGCCGGAAGTTGTTCCATTTCTTTTTCACGACGATATTTTACAAGATCAACTACTTTCGCCCGACCGTTATTACGCACATAACAACGAAGCTTGCACATTCGATCGCAACCAATTTCGCTCCATCCCATGGGTCTGGAACTCATACGATCAGACAGGACATTGCTCACATGTCCCTCTGCGCTGCAGCCATATACATTTTTATCATGAAAGGCTTTCTGCAACGCATCCCAGTTGTTTTCAAAATATGCGGTAACATCCTCGGTAACATCCGTTCTTCCGGTTCTGTTTCCGATACGGGTTAAAAGTTTTTTTGCCGATGTCAGCTGGTCTTTGTAAATATATTTATAAAATCTGCCCTTGGTTTTATTCTTTTTCTGCTTGTTTTCCTCCAGGTTTGAAACTTTGTTGATATACTTCATCAAATGAAATTTATCGGCCACAAATACACCCTTATAGATATGGTCTACACCTGATTTAATCCAGCCTCCGCCATCTCCACTGATGTACACTTTTTTGAGATATTCCTGGTCATAGTGATTTTTTATATATTCTTCAACTCCATCCCAAAACCGTCCATTCATTTCACTTCCGGGATATAAACCGCTGAAATAGTGTGTCTCTATAAGCCTTCTGCGCCCCGTACAGACATCCTCTTTCCCTTCAAACAGATAAAGCAGTTTCCCAATCATGCAGCCGTCTTCTTTGCCGTTTTTCTGACGATGAATATGATCTTCATCAGCTTCGATGTAAAGGAATTTTACCTGTTTCTTTTCTTCCTGCGGCAATGGACCTTCCGCTGGAATTACTTCCTCAATTGCATGAACTTTGTTCATAACAGTTGTCTTTGTAAT
>DLBG01000124.1 GCA_002494135.1 Lachnospiraceae bacterium UBA7027 | reverse complement strand
GAAGAGTACCTAAGGATTTCTCTTTATAGCACTTATAATGCCCTCTTTGCCGACAAAGAGTGGTCTTACGATAACAGAAAAAAAGCAATTGATAATGAACTGGTTAAAAAAAAGGATGTTCTGGATATCCTTTGTCAGTTTCCTTCGGAAATGCAGGACAGAATAGAATATGTGGAAATGGGAGTGAAATTTAAAGGTGATGTAGCGGAAGATAATATGATTGATTCTGCTATCCTCCATAGTAGGACTTTTTTCCGAATCCAAGATAGTCGAATAGTCAGTAGTAATTTATCCGGCATTGCCAAATCCTTGCTTACTGACGGACGTTACTTTACAAAAGAGGAGGAAGATGAAGGAAGTCTCGTATGTATTGATTGCCGCTACAGTTTAAAAAGCGTAAGTAAATTCTACATAGGAAACTACTATGACGAAAACGGAAACCCTGTCAAGGATATCAAGTTGGCGGAAAAATACTTAAAAACAAAAAACGGGACTTATATCATTGACGGAAAAGAATACCGATGCATCGGAAGTTTTAATGGTACTTTCAGTATCCCTATAGTTCCGGTATCAACTCTGGATAATAATGTTTACATCACAGAACTTTTCATCAAGTTCTCGAATCCTATTGTTCGAAACGATTATGAAACCATCAGCAACATGTTCCAAAAAAAATACGGAGATATAGTGACTGTATTTCCTTTGAATATCCCGGAAAAGGTTACCGCCAGATTCACGAATACCCTTTTGGTAATCTGCCTGTTAATCGCCTTTTTATCCGGCTCCATTACGGCATTTATTTACCTATACCTTTTACAACGCAGTGCCCGCACCTTCCGCATCTACCGCCTTTGCGGTATGAGTGCGGAACAGGTGCGGCTACTGTGTTTTGCGGAGTTTATCTCACTTCAGGTTTTCTCCGTCCTGATTGGTTTGCTTGGTTATCATTTTATCATTATGCCGATTCTGGATAAATCTTTAGTATATTTATCTGATGCATATAATCCGGCCAACTACATAAAGCTTGCCGCACTTTATCTTGCAATATCCCTGTCCATCGTCATATTTATGATGAACAGCGAAGAGATGAGGAATACATGGGTAAATATGTGATTACCCTCTCCTCTTATTACATTTTCGAAATTGTCTTATAACTTATTACACTTTATTGCAAGAGTTTGTTCTGCGTGATTTTGACCATTTTCGCCCCTTTTTTGACCATTCGTCAGAATTCGTAGATTTCGAAAACTGTTTTGTCTATTATTTCATTAGAAAAACGTAACCGCGTCCACTGTTCGTTTTATTCTTTTACCACTCAGTGCCCAAAATCGACCGCTTATGGAATAATTTGATTTATCGATTCACTATCGTGGTATACATTAAGTAAACACTTGAACACCCCGGAAGAATTCCCAAACCTAACAAAGGAGGAACTCATTATGAGGAAATCGCATTTTTTAAAGAAAATCGGAATGGGGATATTAGGTATAACATTATGTTTATCGCTGTTCGGAATCTCTGCAAAAGCTCTGGATCCAATCCATGTATACGGCGGTGTGGATTCATACACAAATTTTGCATCCGCCGGAATGATTAACTGCACAGGTCACAACGCATATTGCGAGGTGTTCCTGCGGCAAGGAAATAATAGCGTTCCAACAAACACTATCAGTACAAATAGCGGAATCATGAATTGCGAAGACCCTCTTAAAACAACCGGCTACAGAACTATGAATCATGCATTCAGTACGGGAATTGTCTACTACGGAAACCATCCCAATTCCGGTGTTGAAGTTACCGCAACTGCACTGATTGGCAATTGATTAATCTCTTACAGATAGGTGATTATATGCTTCAGCTCTTAATTCTAAACATAAAGTCAACTATCAGGAATAACCTCTCAATAATACTTCTTTCATGCCTCGGCATAACAATGAGCATTATTCTGATTTTCTTTTCCTTTGGCTTTATACATCACTTAAATGCTGTAGATCAAGACAAAGAGTTCAGCAATTATTACCTTGGTATTTGCCTTTACGATCATCAACTTTTTTCTGTCAACGACAAACACTGGACTTACGAGGAAAGGAAATACGCAATCGAAAATGAATTGGTTAAACTACAAGATGTATTATCCATTCTCTGTAAACTTCCCAAGGAAACGCAGGACAGAATAGACTCCGGATATTTCAATATCAAATTTAAAGGTGATGTGGCAGAAAACCCAATCATAGATTGTTGTTGCCTTGTATGTCCGACTAATTTTCGAATTCAGGATAATAAAATCGTCAACAGTAAAAAAATGCTTTTATCCGACGGAAGATACTTCACAAAAGAGGAAGAAGACGAAGGACAACTTGTTTGTATCGAATGCTTTAACAAATTGAAGATTAACGACAACCGATTTATAAACGGAACTTATTATGATGATATGGGAAATCCTGTGAAAGATATTAAGTTGGCAGAGAAATACATTGAATCACCCAGTAAAACATATCTAATCGGCGGAAAAGAATATCAATGCATCGGTTCAGCAGACGGAGTCTTCTCCATTCCAATCGTTCCGATTTCTACACTTGACGATAATGTTTATGTATCGGAAATCGGTTTGCGGTTTAACCGCCCGATATCCCGCAACGATTATGAAACCATCTGTGAAAGATTTCAGGAAAAGTACGGAGACCTTATGTCTGTATATCCTTTGGAAATCCCCGAGGCTGTCACCGCCAGATTTAGCAATACCCTTTTGGTAATCTGCCTGTTAATCGCCTTTTTATCCGGCTCCATTACGGCATTTATTTACCAATACCTTTTACAGCGCAGTTCTCGCACCTTCCGCATCTACCGCCTTTGCGGTATGAGTGCGGAGCAGGTGCGAGCGCTGTGCTTTGCAGAGTTTATCTCACTTCAGGTTTTCTCCGTTCTGATTGGTTTGCTTGGTTACCATTTTATCATTATGCCGATTCTGGATAAATCTTTAGTATATTTATCTGATGCATATAATCCGGCCAACTACATAAAGCTTGCCGCACTTTATCTTGCAATATCCCTGTCCATCGTCATATTTATGATGAACAGCGAAGAGATGAAGAATACATGGGTAAACATGTGATTACCCTCTCCTTGGGAAATAAAACATATGGCTTTTCGTTACTTGTTTTCTAAAATTAAAACCGGTATAAGAACGGATTGTTCATCATATGCCATGTGTGTCTTATGTATCTCCATCGGAATTACCCTCATCGCCTTCTCTTTTGGACTTGTCTACCACCTTCAGGCTTCAGAAAAGGATTCTTCTTCGGAAAACAAAGAACTCAGCATACGTCTTTACGATGATTGTTATAAAGGAATCTCTTACGAGGAACGCAAAGAAAGATTGGAAAGTGAATTCGTGAAGAAGAAAGATGTTGTTGAAACCATTCTTCATTTACCGAATGAAACATTGAACAATCTGCACTTTATCATGATGTCTGTAAAATTCAAAGAAGATCTTGCAAAAGATCTCGATATAGATGCATATTTGTTAACCTGTACGACCACTTTCAAAGTCCAGGACCAAAAAGTGACAGGAGGAAATCTGGATGATTATTTTAAATCCATTGGGAGGATCGCAGAAGGGAGATATTTTTCTAAAGAAGAAGAAAAAGAAGGGGCTCTTGTCTGTGTAGAGAGTCATTGGGACATTGATCATACAGGCAATTACTTTAATTCCAAAACACGAGAGCCCCTGGATGACATCAATGTCGCAAATAAATACCGCAAAACCACGCAGGGAACATACATAATCCACGGAAAAGAGTATAAATGTATCGGTTCCTACCGTTATCCGGGGACGATTCCCGAAGTACCTTTTTCCACTCTTGATGACGATGTCTATGTGGCAAAAATCGACTTCTATTTCGATAACCCCATCACGCGTAATGATTACGAAACCATCTGTACTGCGTTTCAGGAAAAATACGGTAATTTAACTTCCGTATGGCCTTTGAATCTTCCCGAAGCAGTTAATGCCAGATTCACGAATACCCTTTTGGTAATCTGCCTGTTAATTGCCTTTTTATCCGGCTCCATTACGGCATTTATTTACCAATACCTTTTACAGCGCAGTTCTCGCACCTTCCGCATCTACCGCCTTTGCGGTATGAGTGCGGAGCAGGTGCGAGCGCTGTGCTTTGCGGAGTTTATCGCGCTTCAGGTCTTTTCCGTTCTGATTGGCCTGCTTGGTTATCACTTTATCCTAATGCCGATTTTGGATAAATCCCTGGTTTATCTGGACGGAGCATATAACCTGACGAATTACTTAAACCTTGCAGTCATTTATCTTGCAACATCACTTCTCATCGTTGTATTCATGATGAACAATAAGGAAACAAAAAAGACATGGGTAAATATATAAAACTTGCATTAAAAGATTTAAAACGCGTCGGCTGGCTCAGTTTCCTTTGCGCCATCTTCTTTGCCGTTGTTTTTTTACTTGCTATTTCAATCTCTTCTGCTTTCGAGCTTAAAGTGGCAAGATATAACAAACTTCGTCCTTATCTGAAACAGAACGGTGTATTCCTGTTCTCATCCTATCTTGCAAAACAAAGATCTGACGGAGGAACGCTTTTAAGAGACAGGAAAGAAATCGAAGAATATTTAGAAGGTGTAAAAGACGTTATCAGTATGGAACGATTGTGGGATCCATACCTTGATAATATGGACCAAAAACTCGAAACCTACTGCCTGAGTGAAGGTGCCGTAAGAAGCATCAATCCCGTCATGGAAGAGGGACGCTGGTTTCAAAAAAAAGATTTAAGAGCAAAGAAGCTGGTCGGCGTAATCACCGGCAATTCCGGAATCGATATACACCCTGGAGACACTGTTACATTGCGTACCAAAATCGATGATGGTGTTACGGAAGAAATAGAAATTATCGGAATAATCGGAGATAAAGAAACTCTTTTCATGCCCGACTTTTTCCGCAGTTCCTATGAGGACTTTCGCGACTGTTTCTATGTTTTTGATAATGAAACGGAAAACAAAGCCGTTTTATTCCTATATGATGAACAAATACTTGCCGGAGAAAAAGACGGATTATTCGGCAACCTGAATTTCCGTGTCAGCCCCGATAAAGGATTTCAAAAATCCATGACCGGGCCTACAATCATTACTTTCAACAAAAACATGAGCGAAAAAGAAACTGATGAGCAGATTGCAAAAATCAGACAGGTTTCCCAAATCAACCGAATATTCGAATTAAAAGATTTTAATCGAAGAAGTAAACGCTTTGTTCTTGCGGATTTACGAACATGGTTTCCGTTGTTCGTTTTTATTTCCTTGTTTGTACTGGTTTCCGTTGTAAGTATTCATACCATCATGGTAAAAAAGCAACTCGGCAACTACGCAATCTACTATCTTTGCGGGATGTCCTGGAAAGACTGTTCCTATATTTCCCTGGTCGCTACCCTGCTCGAGTGTTTTGCGGCATTCATAATAGTCGGCGCATATTTCGGATATCTTTCCTTATCCGGTCGCATTCACGAAACCGCCCTATCCATCGGTCCTTTACAGATAGGGATTGTATGCGGACTTACAATTATGTTTGTATTATTATCCCATCTTCTGCCGAGACAATTAATCAGCAAAACCTCTGCCAAAAATGTTTTAGCGGAAAATAAAGACAAATGATTCATAAATCTCAGAAAGGTCTGAATTACAATGATTCAATTAAAAGACATCAAAAAAATCTATAACAAAAACCACTCCAATGCTTTCGAAGCACTGCGCGGAATCTCTTTGACGATTGAAAATCAGGAAATCGTTGCCATTGTTGGAACTTCCGGTGCCGGCAAATCAACATTACTCCACATTCTTGCATTTATTGACAGTGCAGATGAAGGAACTTACATGCTTGATGAAAGAGACGTCACGGACCTCCCCGATAAAGATAAATCACAACTGCGGACCGGCGAAATCGGTCTCGTTATGCAGGATTATGCTTTGGTAGAGGACTTTACGGCTATCGAAAATGTAATGATGCCTTTGGATTTTGACAGGAAGAACAAACGCAAATCCCGCGAAAAGAAAAAACTCGCCTTACAGGTTCTACGGCAGGTGGATATGGAAGACTTTTCAAAGAAACGTTGCAATGAATTATCCGGTGGTCAGAAGCAACGCGTTGCGATAGCCAGAGCTATTGTGAATAATCCAAAGCTTGTCATCGCTGACGAGCCGACCGGAGCACTGGACTCCGGAAACGCAAAACAAATCATGGAAATATTCAAAAAACTTCAGCAGGACGGCAAGACCGTTGTGTTTGTAACTCACGATATGAATATTGCCTCTTATGCGGATCGCATTATTGAAATACAGGACGGAAGGCTGATTGAATGATAATATCACTACATCTGTAGTTCTTTTCGCAGTCCTTTGGGGTAATGGTTCTTAAGGGCTCCTCCGGAGGCTTTGCCGAATCCCAGGGCATAACCGTCGTACATGACCAGTGTCCAGCCTTTTAAGTCGGCCGAAATGCCGGATAACTGCTCGCCGCGGATGTAAGCAAACGCCTTGTCCTTCTCTTCCGCGGTTAAATCGAGGACGTTTTTTACGTCCTCTTTTTTCAGGACTCTCGAAAGTGCCAGCGACGGCTCGAAACGATTCTTTGCAAAGGTTCCGATATGAAGGCCTGCACGCTCGATCTTTACGCCCTTGCCGGGGAAGTAAAAAGGCATCAGGTACAGATTATCGCCGTAAAGCGCCGCCACGCGTTCATCGTTCGGCGAATAGGTGGTGACTTCCGTAAAGCGGGCCTTACCGGTTTCCGTCAGGGTTTCTTTTGCGAACACTTCGAAGGCTTCGCGCTGTCCGCGCGACAGGGCGATATTCTTGCCACGCTTATCCGTCTTTGAAACACTGATATTTGCCTCTGCTCTTTCGCCCTTTTTCTTTAGAATTGCTGCAAAATGTCCCTCGCCGCGTTGCTTGTGAGGCCAGATTCGAATCCCATACTCGCCGACAGAAACCGCGTTCCGAATTTCTTCCGACACCTCTGCCGTATGGAACTCCGGATACTCCGAAAGAAGCCATGCAACATTCTCCTCATCTTCGGCCGGAGCGAATGTGCAGGTGGAATATACCAGTCTGCCGCCGGGCGCCACGCACTTGACGGCTTCGCGCAGGATATCCTTCTGCCTTGCAGCACACATTTCCACATTTTCGGGACTCCACTCATGAATCGCCGCATCTTCCTTCCGAAACATTCCTTCGCCGGAGCAGGGTGCATCCACAACCACGCAGTCGAAGAATTCGGGGAAAAGCTCCGCAATCTTCTGTGGTGTTTCGTTTAAAACAAGCGCATTGGAAATACCCATGCGTTCCACGTTCTCCGACAGTTTTTTTACACGGGCCGGATGAATCTCATTGCTGACAAGCACTCCTTCCCCGCAAAGCATATCTCCGAGCGCGGTGGTTTTGCCGCCGGGTGCCGCACAAAGATCTAAAACTTTCTCCCCCGGTTTCACATCCGCAAGGGTTGCCACCACCATAGCGGACGGTTCCTGCAGATAATAGGCCCCGGCTTCGTGATACAGATTCTTTCCGGGCTGGATGTTTTTCGATGTGTTCTTTTCCCTGCCAATTGTACTACGTATGTAGTATCCTCCGCGTGACCACGGAATCGTCTCATCGATCATATCCTCAAATGCCGGAGTCACAGCATCTTTTAGCCTGCACAAAGAAAAACGAAGCCCTTTCGCTTCGTTTCCTTCACAGAAGGATTTGGCAAATGCTTCGTATTCCTCCCCTAAAAGGTTTTTCATTCGGTTCTCAAATTCAATGGGAAGTATCATGATCATTACCTGTTCTGTGTCTTAAATCCCGTTATATTCACCATCGTCAGCAACGTACCGTTCTCGTCCGTAATCGGGATCCGGTAATAGCAGGTGGTTCTGCCGTCACGAACGCACTGTGCCTCGGCAATCAGTTTTGTCCCTTTGCAGGAACTTAAGAAACTGATATTGGCATCCAGCGATACGATACCCGGTTGTTCGTGATTCGTTGCAACCGCGAATGCGAAATCCGCCAAAGTATAATACACGGCACCCATCACACCGCCAACCGCATTGCGATGTATTTCGTTTAATTCAACGGAACACTTCGCGTATTTATCCCCGACCTCTTCGATGACGGCACCGGTTTCGGTCGCATATCTGTCATTGCTGAAAAATTCTTTTATTTCATCCAGACTTTTCATTTTTGTATTTCCCTTCCTAATCGTTTGATGACTTCGACACTGCTTCGGCATTCGGTCCGAAATAGCGGAATGCCAGCATCGTAATATCGTCAAACTGATCCGCATCTTTTACAAATTCATCGATACTTTCCTGAACACGAATCAGAATTCCCTTTGCGTTCGCATCGGGTGCTTTGTTCAGTGCCTGAATCAGTCTTTCCGATCCGAACTGATTGCCCTGGGAGTCATTTGCTTCCGCAACACCGTCCGTGTAAATAAAAAATGCATCACCCGGATTTAACTGGAATTCATGTTCTTCGAATTGTATATCTTCCATAGCCGCTACTGCCATGGAATGACGATATTTTACAAGTTCAAATTCTCCGCCGTTTCTGCAAAGTGCCGGATGTTCGTGTCCCGCATTGGATGCAATTCCTTTACCGGTGGAAAGTGACACAATTCCGATCCAGACCGTTACGAACATCTCTAACTGATTGCCTTCGCAGAGTCTGTTGTTTACCTCATGAAGAATCTCGGAGGTGGAATATTTACCGACAAGGGCATAGTTCTTAATCATGGTTCTGGAAATCATCATGAAAAGCGATGCCGGAATTCCTTTTCCGGAAACATCTGCCATTACCATTGCAAGATGATCGTCATCAATCATAAAGAAATCGTAGAAATCTCCTCCGACCTCTTTCGCGGGAGTCATACTTGCAAAAACATCGAATTCACACCGCTCCGGAAGATAAGGGAAGATTCTCGGAAGAACGCTCTCCTGAATTTTGGAAGCCATCTGCAGGTCATGATCCGCCACCGCCTTGGCTCGTCCCTGCGAAATATTCAGCACGCAGTAAACCAGAAGAAGAATCAGCATTACAAACCCGGGAATTACGGACAGACCGTATACAAATGCGGTAAATATGCCGACCACCAGCGGACCGAACGCATAAATGAAAAACGCCGCAATCTGGTAACTCTTTAACTGCCTGCGCTCAATAATGATTACGGTTACAATGGCAATCAGCGTTGAAAACGTGTAGATGTTGGAAAGACCGTACAGGTTTCCTCTTGCATAAATACCGTCCGCACCTACGGTAAAATACTGTCCGAAGATTAAGTTCATCAGTCTCATAAAAAGAGCAACACCCATGCCGGCATGGATTATGCGTCCCATGATTTTATAAGCCTTCTTCTCCAGCTTAACAAAAGCTGACATGTACAGCCATAAAAAATAAACCTGTAGCGGAGAGCAGGCATAATAGAACGTATTGTCAATGATGTTGACGACTCTCATTTCGGGAATTCCGTCCACCAGCCATGCACAGGCGTCGGTGAACACACCGAGGAACGAAATGTTTAAAAGATAGCGGAAATATTTGATTTTCGGTCCAGTCTTCTCCAAATCAAACTGAATACAGATATATAAAACCGTACCGAGAATCATGGCAAACAAATCTGCCGTAATATTAATGATATAGGCCGGCTCCAGTGTCGTCAGTTTTCTCTGAAAGATATTAACAATCGTCAGGGCAATCAGAAGCGTATAAACACCGAGGCTTATAAATCCTTCCCTTGTCTGTTGTTTTCTTGCTGTATCCATTCCATCATCCTTTCCGGTTTTACGCCCGAAGGAATATCCCACTCGGAATATTATACACCTTTTGGGGCAAAAATGGTACGCATCCCTGTCCCGCAGAAGTTTAAGCAGCTCCGGTCGATGCGAAGAATCCCTGGAAAATTCCGAGCAGATCCACACCGAAGGCAAAACAGATTACAAAGATTAAAAGCGCCACAAAAGGCAGCCCTTTCCATGCCGCCTTTACGTCCGCACTGCTCATTGTCATATGAATAAAAATCGATGCCATAACGTATCCGATTACGATTTTCAGCCACAGCGGTCCCTGCAGCCAGGTAATCAGTTTAAACAAAAGGACCTCGCTTACGAATCCCTGCACAGTCGGTGCAACCGCCGATAATGTTAACTGCAGCGATTTCGTAACCCAGTTGCCGCGGGGTGAAAACTCCACACATCCGAGCCGGTTCCCGGTCGGTTTAAAAATCTCGACTTTCGTAACCTTCGCGCCGGTAATAAGCGCATAAAGAGCATGGGACAATTCATGATGAACTGTCCCTATAAAAGTCAGATAATCCAGAATGAAAATCGTGACGCTCACACCTATGCTTTTCGCCATGCTTTTCGCAACTTCTTCCGTGATAAAATCAATCAGAAGACCTACCACGGGAACAATCAGAATAATGATGCCGGCGCTGATGGCTGCGTCTATCAAACGTTCTGTCATATACACCCTTTCTTTTTGCTATCAACTTTTTCCGACAACCGGTCCGCTCTTGAGAGCTGGCTTCTCGAGTTCCGCAGTCACCGCATTGGTAAGGGTCTTTTTCTGGAAATCCCATCCTTTGATTTTACCCTTTGCCTCATTAAAATCATACTTCTCCGGCTTTAAGGTATTTAAAGCGTTTTTGCATCCGGCATCCAGAGCTTTTCTGAAATCCGGATTGCTCATTTTTATAATATCCTTGCTGAGTTCGCGTTTTTCTCCGCGAAGCATCGTCTGAAGCGCTTCTTTATTGTTTGCGTGTTTAAAGGCTTCCTCACCGTCCATAAAATCTTTGTAATGAGGACTGTTCGCATCGTTGACGGCATGATTGCTGTAGAAATATGCGTTCACATATTCAAACTTTACAATATCCGTATAAAGACTGCGCTTCTGTTCATCCGTAAGCTTTTCGTTCGAATTTAAGCGTTTCTCGGCATTTTTGGCAAGGACTGCAAGTTTTGCCGTTTCGACCTGTCCCTTGGCAAAAACAATCTCATCCTCCGTCAGGCCCTTCATCTCATTCTTTTTATCTCCCTTGCCCAATTCCTGTGCGGCCTTCGCAAGTTCGGGATCCTTCTCCAGCCATTCCAGTAAGGTGGCTGTTCTTTCCGCATTGAGTGCCCACTTGTCGGTTATTTCATTACTTCCGTTGGCTTCTCTGTTATACTGTCTTAAGGCTTTGACAATTACTTTTGCCAAAGCTTCTTTTCCTTCCCCGAAGGTATTGGCACATAAAGCTTTATAGGTTTCCTGTACCGGATTCTGTCCCTTGATGCCAAACGCAATCGCGGCAAATTCTCTCTTGTCTACGTTTCTGTCTCCGATGCCCTTTATGTTATTTAATTCATAAAATTCTCCCGTTCTGGGAATCGGATTCACTTCCTGATCCTGTCTTAACATTTCCTGATCGAGATCCTGATCAAACGGAATCCGTCTGGAATACTGGGATGCTTTGGAAACATACTTGTCTACGGATACATAATCCTCATGGCTGCGTTTGCCGAGCACTCCTCGTTTTTTGTTGATTTTATTACAAAGAGCCTCAAAATCCGCTCTGTCCATGTAAAGGGAAAGCGCCGTCATTACGGCATCAAAACGATCCCTGCCGAACTGGCTGGAACGAACCTTCTCTTTTCCGTCGATGTATGCAAGGCCCTTCGTTACAATACTCTGTCCGGCTTCGTTGATTTCCTCGAGGGAAGCACCGCTCGCCGCCACTTCGTCATAAGCCTTCATGTATTTCAAAACATCATCAAAATCTTCGCTGTTGTTCTTATGCCACCAGGTATCTCCGGCACCGGTGGAACGAAGTATTCCGTACACTTTGGACATGGCTTTCGGATATGCGGTCTGATATAAAAGATTCGAAGTCCTGCCTTCAAGCTCCGCATAATTCATATCCTCTTCGAGCTTTGTCGCAATTTCTCTTTTATAAAATTCTGCGTCACTGGTCGCTTCCCTGTTGATTGCAAAAGCCTTCGCCTCGGCGGATAAAGAGCTCTCGGCTACCATTAAGTCTGTCGGGAACTTATGTCCGATTTCATAAGCTGCCTTTCCCGCATCATCTTTCTTGACAGTCAGGGCCTGTTCGTGAATCACCTTTACCCCTCTGTAAACATCATTCATTTTATTTAAAAATGCCTGACGGTTCTCTTTCTGTGCAGCCTCCACATTCTCTTTGTTGCGGGCAGTCTTTACCGTGATTCCCTGACTTTTTAAGAATGCGTTGCAGTCCGCATCAGTGATATAGCCTTTTTCAAAAAGATCTTTTTCGATGAACCGGTTAACCAGCGATAACCGGTAACCGGCAAGTGTTTCACGGCTTGCTTTAAAAATGGCCGCAGCTTCTCTTTCATTCTCCGGAATTTTCTTTCCTTTCTCATCGTTCGGCATCTGCGCCATTATTTTCTGAACTTCTCTGCCGAACTGCTCTTCGAGTTCCGACTTTTTCTTCAAAAGTTCACCGAGACGGGCCGATGTTTCGGAAACAACCAGCTGCCCCTTCTCATCCTTCGGGACAAAGTAATCCTTCGTAATTTCCTCGAATTCTTCCCTTTTCTCATCTTCCATATATATCTGAGCATTCATGTAATTGAAATCCAGTAAAAACTGCAATTTCTCCGAACGGTTCAGTCTCCTATAATGCGTGTTGAGCGCTGTGTTCTTTGGCATGATCATTCTCCTTGTTCATCTTGTTTTCGGCTTTTTCCTCTGCCTGCTTATTTACTTCGCCCTGTTTCTTTGCAATTTCCTTTTCCAGGGAATTCCAGAGTCTGGCCGGCGCGTTCGCATCCTTGGTAAAATCTTTCAGGCTTTCCGAATTCATCAGTCCCGCGGTAGCCCTCTTAAACTCGGGCGACGCTGCTATGGACTGAATGGTTTTTCCGAAATCCCTCTGCGGACGGACATAGTTTTCAAAGAATTTCTGTCCGCTCTCCGGATTGGTTAACCGGTCATAAAGAAGCACTGCCGCCATCCCGATGCGTGCCTGATCGCAGGTTCTTTCATCAAGCGGTGCACCTTTTCCGGCTGCGTTTTCTTCGGCCCGGGCCATATTCCCGAGTTCACGAAGAGAAACCACATAACTTTCCGTGGATTTCCTTACGGCATCGGAGTATTCCCTTGCTTCGTTCTTTGCCTGATTAATCTCATTCTCAACGGAATGCTGTTTGACATAAAGCTTTTCTTCTTCGATGACATCCTGAACATGCTTAACCGTCTCGGCCTGCTTTAATCCCTGTGGCGAAACATTCTTTCCCTTTGCAGTCTTTACGTAGATTTCGGAAAGTTTCTCAATAGAGTCCATTCGTTCCGTCAGTTCTCTCTGTTCCTGTTCACGGAAAAAGTTTCCCCCATAGCGGTCAAATTCCCGGCGAAGCGCCTCCACCTGCATTCTCATGGCTTCATATATTCTGTTTGCAGGGAGGCGGGTTTCCGCCATCTGGGCTGTCAGGTTTTCTAACCGTTCTGTTGCCTGCATAATACTGTTTCTCCTTACGGTAATTTGTTCACCGGTTTAAGCGGTGCTTCGTGTTATTTGTTCGGACCGTTAAGGTTCGGTTTTAAATTCTGCATTTCGATTTCTTTGCCGGTATGATTCTCTTTGACCTTTAATTTTTCTGCACTCTTCTTTAAGCTCTCGTTAAGTGCATTCAGCGATCTCTTGACTTCCTTCGGATCTGCCATCATTTTTCTGACACTCTCCGGTGAAATATCCTTATCCGGGAACAGCTCTTTGAACTCTTTGGATTTGGCCATCTCCACTACTTTTTTCCCATATCCCTTCATGGTTCTCGGCATGCTTTCTTTCAGTTTTGCTCCTTCCGGCCCCTGTAATTTCTCATGCAGGAACAGTGTCGCATACGCTCTTCTGATCCCTTCCTTCTGAGCCGGCGTAAGATCCGTTTTCTTACCGTATTTCTTCAGAGTATGAACGGCTTCGGAAACCAGGATGGCGTCATTGAGTTCCAATCCTTTCTTTCCGCGAATCTGTTTATCATACTCCTTCACACGGTTATCGATCTTTTTCTGCTGAAGCTCCTTTCCCTTCTTGGTCGTGAGTTCCAGTTTGGATTCAAGTCTTGCTTTACGGCTGGCTGCCTGCGCATAGGCGGCTTTCATTTCTGCCAGACGAACCTGGCCTTTCCGGTCGAGAGGTTTTTTGTTTTTCTTAATTTCCTCTTCCTTCTTGTCAATATATTTCGCCATGGTCTCCATGGCTTTGCCGATATCTTTGATTCGATCTTTTAATTCTTTTTCACTCGGCGTCTTCTGACTCTTTGATTTCTCGGATTCCTTTCTTGTCATCTCGTCAAAGGCTTCCATGCCGTTTTTGAATTCCGTACTTCCGAACCAGACTCTCTTTCCGTCCACGTGCCTTCTGTACTCGTTTAAATTGACAACGATGGTATCGTCCTTGAGGCTTAATTCATCCTCCGTCAGCTTATTGGCCTTTTCCATGTTTGCCTTGTTGAGTTCCTTAAACTTCCTTTTGCACTCCAACATGGCATCCATCGATTTCTCCATGGACTGCACGCGCTTCAGCGTTTTGTCTTCGAGTTTCTGACCGTCCTTGGTCGCTAAGTACTTCGAAATTTTATTCAGCCCTTCATCCGTAAGCGCACGCATTTCTTCGATTTCCTGATACGAAGGGACGTAATCCGGGCCCTTTGCGGCAATCGCCGCCATTCTTTGGGAGACCTCGCTTACGGTTTTATTTGCTTCTTTATATTCGTCGCTTCCGAAATATACTCCGGATTCCGCTTCCTCGTTCGCTTTTGCGGCAGCCTGCAACTGAGTATTGATTTTATCCATGGGCTTTGCGGGACCGTTTTCGAACGCTTCCCTAAGCTGTTCCATTTTACGGATTCCTTCACCGAGAATGGTATGGCCGGCGCGCATGGCATTCACACGTTTTCTGGTATTTTCGCCCAGTTCTTCCCCGCTTTTTTTGCTTAAGTATATACTGATAACACGCTGCGATTTTTGAAGCCTGTCCCGTATATGCGAAATCTCGGTAGGAGGAATTTCACTCTCCTTACCGGCATATTTCTTCATCACATTATCCAGCTCTTTGCTGGCCTGATTGAAGGCATCCATGGCATTGTCAAATTCTTTGCTTCCGCGCAGGAACAGAGTGGCATCCTTCATTTCCTGTGCCACTTTTTTGGAAGATCCTGCCAGATTCTCAATGGAGGGAGCCGGTTCGTTCTCAATCTTTTCTCTTTTGTCGTTTAAAACGGCAAGCTGCTCTTCGAGCTGGGCAAATGCGCCTCCCATGGATTCGATACGTCTCTTGGCATTCTTGCTTTTGTCCTTTTCGCCGGCCTTCTTGTCAAGATATCTGTCCACCATATGCATGGCATTGATGAGTTCTCCGCGAACCCTTTCCACCTCTTCCATGCTGGGATTCTTGATTTGTGTATAGGTCTCCCAGAGTTTCTGGACCCTGTCATAGCGATCCTTGGCAACCTTGAACTCTTTGCTTCCGCGCAGGAAAAGTTTGGAGTTATCCAGATCCTTGGTTGCTCTTTTGCTTTTGGTCTTCAGTTCTTCATTGGTATAAAGAACGCGACCCTCTATGTTTTCTTCCTTTTCCTCCTGATTCGGAGCCGGATTCACTTCATTGTTCAATAACTGATTATTATCCATGGCTGACCTCCTGTTACTCTCTAAAGCCAGTTATATCACCCCATGTCCAACAGATGTCCAACACAGGGTGATATGTTTTAACCTATTTTTTTATTTTTTACTTATTCGGAAGCTTCGGACCTTCAATCTTATGAATGCCATTTGAGCGGGGTCTTGTCACAGTGTTTAACTGGCCGCCTGAGCGAGATCTTCCTCCGCCGCCGTTAAGAACTCTGTCGACGTTTTCATCCAGATTCTTCTGATTCTCCGCGTTCAAAGCTGCTTTGGCATCTCTTTTCTTCTCTCTTTCCACTTCTTTCTTAAAGGATTCATGCAGCTTTTCGATGTTTTGTTTATCTGCGAGGAAATCTCTGAGCGCTGCCTTCGTAATCTTCTTCGGAATAACTTTCTGTACGGCTTCCGACTTGGTAAATTCCGCCAGCTTGGTATTATAGGTGTACAGATTCTTCGGGTTCGCTTCACGGATTGCATGTCCGTCCGGAGACTTTAACACCTCATCCAGGAGAAGGTTTGCAAAAGCTTTCTGGGCGTTCTCCAAATCCTTTCCCTGAAGTGTTTCCGCTTTTTTTCCTCCCGAAAGCTGATAGAGTGCCCTGTAAGCTTCCGCTGCTCCCTTTGCAACGAAAAACTCCATGGAGTTTTTGTCGACCTTTTCTGCGGCGTTGGCAGCTTCATCATACTCCTTTTGTATGTCGTAGATTCTCTTGGCATCAGCATTTCGCAAATCGGTGGTAAGTTTGGTTACCTGGGCCTGCTCAACTTCAAAATCCAGCTTGCCGGCAAGTCTTCCCATGCTCTTTAAAGCCATCCTGGATCTTTGCATCGCTGCAATACGTTTCTGGGACTTGGGATCCAGCTCCGATGCTTTCTTTTTGTTCGGACCCATTTCACCCTGTTTCGTTTTACGTACGAAATACTTGTCTATGAGTTCGTCTGCATTCGCAATTTTTGCCTGAAGATCTTCCAGATAATCTTTTTTTACCGAATAGGCCGATGTAGGATCCAGCTTCTGATACTTCCTGTAAGCATCCGCCACCGCGGCAAGTGCTTTCTCGGCTTCGCTAAACTCCCGGCTTCCGTTATGGACATTCAGTTTCGCATCCTCGATTGCAAAATTGATTTCTTCCATAAGGTGATTGCCATCATAATTTGCAACACCCATTTGTCTTTGGGCTTCAATTTTCGCTGCTTCGTTGCGGACCCTTTCATTCTCGCAATTCTCGATTTGTGCTGCCGTTTTGTTATACTCAAGAAGTACTTTTTTGTAATCTTCCGACATAAAGCTTGCAGCATCAAGATATTTTCCGAATGCGGCAAGTTTTGCCAGTCTGAAATCCTCTACCGTAAAACACTTTGTATGGGCATTACTCTTTTTCTTTTCCATGCGGGCCACTTTAACTTCTATAAGCTCCGCACGCTTAATCACATCATCCGCTTTGACTTCGTTCCGGATGGATTTTTTCTGAATATAATTTTTCGGATCGATGGTCTCACCGATGATGCCGCCCATGGGATCCGTCTCGGGAAGTCCTCCGAGCATGGCATTTATATTTCTGTCCTGATCGTTTACAAGAATCAGATTCTCCAGGGACTGCTGAAGATCCGCCCACTCCTTTTCCGATGTCGGATAATTATCGAAATACAAAAACTTGGAGTATTCGTTGTTTAATATCGATTCAGCAGCATCCTTCATCTCCATCGTGTAAACCACGTTGTCATTTCTGGCCTGCTTATCCTTATCCAGCATTATAATGCCTTCCAGGACTCTTGAAGAACCGATGTTATTGGCCTTAGGGACATAGACCCCACCGTGATAATTTGAGTATTCGCCCAAATGGAAGATTAAATCCAATGTTTTATCAAGGTCCTTGCCGATTTTTCCGGAAAGATCTTCGAAACCGCCATCCTCCATATTTTTCAGAGACTGGTCCAGAATAAGCTTACTCGGATTCTTCTCCCACTCTTCGATTGTTATGCCGGCCTGCTTGATTTTCAAATGCATCAGATAAAGAGTATTGATCTGTGCCGTTGTCATCAGATCCTGCGTAAAATGAATCGGAAGCCAGGAGGTACGGATACTGTCCATATTTCCGGGATAATCGGTGGGATTCTGTGAAAAATACTCTTTTGCAATAGAAAACAACTCCTCTAAATCATTCCAGGTCTTTTCATATTTTTTCTCCGCTTCGATAATCGCTTTGGGATCCCCGGAGTCCAGCGCAGTTTGAAGATCCCTTCTCTGTGTATCCAGCTTACAGAAAGCATACTCCTTGAACGGATCTTCTCCGGCTGCATCTTTGGCATACTTAAAAAGTTCCATTTCTTCCATCTTTTGAAGAACAAGTTTCATTCCTTTTAAGGACTGCTCGCCTACCTTGACGGAGTCGTTTCGAAGTTCCTGGTAATCTTTCTCACGGCCTTCGTTCAGAATTCTGATTTTCTGGTTGGCTACCGTTTCTTCTCTGAAAAGATCTTTGTACTTTCCGTCTTTGTACTTAGAAATGTTTTCTTCTCTGATTCTGGTATTTCGTTTGGTTTCTAAGGGTGCAACATCCTTAGAATCTCTGGCATACATCTCATTTTTATATGCTTCTACCGGACTCTCCAGATGTTTTGCTGCAAAATCCAGGGCATGGAGATACTCTTTATTCAGTTCCTCATTGGCTTTAATATCTTCCGGAACGGAATTCTTTAATTCTTCACATCTTTCCGCGTAAGGATGTTCATACCATTTTTCGCTCGGCTGATCCATCAATTCGACATAACTGCCGAGTTTTTCTTCCACTGCTTTTCTCTGGTTTTCGGTGAGCTGGTCTTCCAGTGCGCTTAAAAATGCTTCTTTTTCCTCACCGGCCAGTTCTAAACCTTCCTTGAGATAAAAAGGAACGACGGTTTTCTCCACAACATCCTTCGGGATGGTCCCGTCGGCCATCCATTCGGTTATCTTTTCTCTTGCAAATTTGCTGGAAGAATCGAATTTCTTTTTGTCCTCTTCACTTAACTTGTCAAGGACTTCCGGATGTTCTTCAATATAACCGTATTTCAAAGCGTCCCTTACTTTGCCGACGTTTTGGATTTCCTGGTGGATACTGTCTTTCTTTTCCGTACCGTATGTTTTTTCTAGCGCGGCAAGAATCTGCTCCGTGGAGAAGCCCACTTCATTAAAAGCGTTCTCGAATGCTTCCTGATATCTTTCGATTTTACGCTGATTGCTACACCACTGAAGATACTCCTGCGGCTTCTCGTCCGGATTCGGTTCCGGTGTTTTGTAACCGTTTTTTGAAAGTGTTGTTTTGTACTGTTCAATTAATTTTCCCATGATTCTCTCCTTTATCCTGTTATCCCAAACTTATCGGTTTCGGCGCTTCCACCTGTTTATGAACCAGTTTGTTCATTGCCGCTTCTTTGATTAACTGAATTGTATCTGACAGTTTTTCGCCTTTCAGTTCACCGGGAAGAAGCAGTGCATTTGCCTTTTCCTCCACAATATGGTCCACTTTCAGGGCCTTGGCAATCTTTAAGGTGGTGTCGATTTCATGCATCTGGCTGTTAAGTCTTGCTTTATCCACCTTTCCTCCGGCCTGAACCATCATCCGGCTGCAGAAAACATTGGTGAAAACCCAGTTGGTAATGGCATCCGGAAGGATTTTATTCCGGAAATCTTCCGGAGCGGAGAATTCCGTTTCTTTTTGTTCGCCGAGTGCAACCAGTTCCTCAATCGTCGGACCTTTTTTCGCATCTTCGAGATACGGTCCCGCTTCATTCGGATACTTTTCCGCCATTTCATCAATCGTTCGGATGTTTTCTGCTTCTTTATCACCGTTCTTGTATTTCTCGTCCAGGATTTTATCCATGGCGGCTAACGCCGGACAGGCTTCTCTTAAAGAGAATCGATGCCCGATTTCAAAGCGCATTTTTTCGTAAACGGCCGTTGACTCACGCATCAGGGTAAGGAACTGCTGGCGTAACTTTTCCATTTTGTTAAAATCGAACTCGATCTGGCCCTCATTTACCTTCTTTTCATATTCGTCCAGAAAGATTAGGGACAGAGCGGAATCCACCATCTGATTCTGGCCCTCGGCCGTAAGCGGTATCTGACTTTTGCCAAGCTTCTTATTCAGGATGTTTTCCATGTTTTTGTATCTGGCTTCGTTCATGCAGGCCTTATACTGTTTTTCAAACTGCTGTCTGTATTCCTTTATGCTGCCTGCCGGTTTCAGTCCGATTTCTTCCGCGTGATGCTCCTCTATGAAGGTATTTAAACCGAACTTCTTATTCGTTTCTCCGAACTCACCCTTTTCATCCTGATAAAACTTTGCATCGAATCTTGCTTCCGAAAGACGCTCCGGACAGTTCTTTTCGGCATATTCCAGATAACTTCTCTGCATATTCCGAAACGAAGTGAGAATTGTCTTAAAGACTCTTTCGTTTCCTTTCTTGGGAATACGTTTCAGGCTGTCTTTGATACCGGATGCTTCCTCAAGGAAATTGTTTCTGTAATCGTTCGTCTCTTCGAGGCTGAAATTATATTTCCCGTTCTTTCTGTAATTGTCCGCATTTTCCAGAACATATTTTTTAAGTGCGAGCAGCCCCTTCTTGTAACCTTCGAAGTCCCTCGGAACACCTTTTAACAGTTCCGTGATTTCCTTTGCTTTTTTATCTTCGATTTCGCCGAGTTTCATGGCATTTTCGATCTCTGCCGTGGTCTTCTCAATGGTATAATCGCGGTCAGCTTCCGGGTTCTGGATTTTTACCGTTTCGATTGCCTGCAGGAGCATGTTTCTTCCGTTTTCCATGGCAAGACGACGGAAGCGCGAGTTGTTGCCTTCTTTGCCGGACGCATCCCTTTCGTCACGCTTTCTGTCAATGTACTGATCCATTTTGGCCAGCGTTTTTATCATACGCTTGATGTTGCGTTCCGCAGGTTCGCTCTCATCTCTCAGGGTTGACTGGATAAGGCGGAGCTCCTTCATAATATCCGAATACTCCTCCGAGCCGAACATGACATTTTCGTACTCTTCACCGAATGAAACGGCGTAATCCAGAGCTTCCGTAGCTTCCATGTTCACCGTCTTTTCCTCGGGAACAAAATTACTGTATTCCGGAACGCGGATTCCTTTTGCTATTTCGACGGCATCCGGATTCAGTCCGCTTTCCACCTCATCTTCGGTCCGGTTTTTGGCCAGCCCGGATTCATACTGCGGTATACTGTATGCACTGCGGTCCGGTTTTTCAATCAGGGTTTTTTCCTGATAAATTTTCTCTAAATTATCGTTGTTCTTCAGTTCGTTCTGGAATGCCAGATCGGAAGGATCGGTTATATTATAGTGATTCTTTAAGTGCTGACGGGTCTCCTGCATCCTGATTTTGGACTCTTCGTTGGAAAGTCTCTCATAACGGATAACCCCGTCTTTCTCTATTTTTCTGTAAAGACACTTGCTTCTTTCCTTGTATTTTGCATCCAGTTCTTTCAGTTTTTCGACGGATTTCTTCGCTTTCTCCGCGTCCGGTAATAAGAAACTCTTCGCATTTTGATACTCTCTGGCAGTGCTCGAGAAATTAAAATCCTCTTCTTTCAGGTTGTTAAAATCCCCCAGTTCAAGAATTTCAAACGTTTCTTTGGCGTTTTTCTGTCGTTCGAGAATCGTCTTTTTACGTAAAGCATCCGGAGTGCCGGTATTCTTATAGATTGAAATCATTTCATTCAGCTCATACTCCGCCTTATTCGGGCACTTCATCCTCAAAATCGAATAAAGATTCTCTCTTTTGAATTCGTTATTCTTCCTGTCTAAGTTGTATTTTCTGATTTCAAGGTTCTTCGCCTCTTCCGGCATTCTGCTGAATTCCTCTGTTTCGCGGGCATTTTTCTTACATTCGGCAATGAGATAATCGCATTCCGCGATTCCGTGAACCAGATTCTCCACAACGGGATCGTTAATGGGAAAAGGTTTCTTTCTTCTGGCAATCTCTTCGTCTACGTCTTTGACAATTTTCTCATTCGTTTCCTTAATGCGTTTCTGCGTATAAAGGCTGCGTTCCTTTTTATATAACACATTGTCGACCGAATGATCATACGTGCCGAAAACCTTGGCCCGCTTTACCATGTCCATGGTGTCAAAGTGTTCGTCTTCATCAAAATTCTTGAAACCTTCGCGATTTTCAATCTTTCTTCCGACGGAATCGGCCATAATTCTAAGACCGTCGATTTCACGTTTTGCATCGAGAATGTAATTAGTATGTTCCGGGATAATCGGCCCGATATGGAAGTATGTGCAGATTCTGTAATACAGATCATCTGCACGTTCGGTCACGGCTTCGTCCAGCATTTTTTTGCAGGATACAGCATCAAATTTCTCTGCGGGAGCATCTTTGAATTTGTTAAGAGCGGTTTTGTAGAACTCCGTTTTCTTATACTTTTCAACATTCTCTTCAAACCGATCGGTTAAAAGTTCATTCAGAATCTGGGAACGCCATGCCTTCTGCTCTGCTTCGCTTCCGTGGACTCTGTCGAATTCCGCTTTTAAACTGCCCAGATACAGCATCTTTGCAAGATTGTTTTCCAGATTCTCTTTTTCGAATTTACCGTCTGTTCTGGATGCTTCGGCAACAAGATTGTCAAAGGCCGAGTCAATTAAGTCCGGGAGAATATCTCCGTTAACATCTTCGATTGCCTTTACCAGAATATTGGCGTTCATATTGTAGGCAACGATAACGTTAGCGATTTCGGTATCGGAATCAAACCGCCCCGGTTCGTTCTTCTTCACATCGGCAAGGAAGGCTCCGAGTTTTTTGTGAAGATCCAAAGACGCTTCGATCAGTTTCTTTTTCTCTTCCTGCGTGGCATCCTGTGCAAGTCCTCTTTTGGCCGCTTCTTCCAGCTTTTCGGCTGACTCTTTTGCCGTTTTGTAAAGCCTGCCGTAAACCTCATCCTGTTCAAACATCAGGTTTTTCAGTTCTTCCGCTGCATTTGTGAAATTCTTTCCGTCCATGATTTATCTCTCTCCTATCTTCCAAGGCTCAGCGGCTTCGGTCCGCCGAGTTTATGTTCGATTTTCTTTTCCTGCTCTTCGTCCATCTTCTTTTCCAGTACTCTGTCCTTACGAAGGCCGAGTGTCTTGGAGTTGACTTCCGAGCCGAGCATTGCGGACAACTTGTCGAGCTTGTTCATGTCCTTGCCTTTATAATCTTTGAAGCAGGATTCCAGCGCCTCATCGCGAATCTTTCGAATCTGATCCTGTCCGGTCAGACCGTTCTTTGCGCTTTCTAACGCACGCTTGCCGAATTCGCGGTTAAAATCTTTGTCCGATACATATTCCGCCATGAATGCTCTTGCCTTGACGGCATTTTTATTAAAATCTTTCAGACCGCGGTCTAAGATGTCATCCACCTTTTCCTGGCCAAGCTGTTTTACCTTCTTTGCGGCACCCTGTGAAAGAACTTCGAGATACAAAGACTTCTTCGCGGAGAGAGCAACCTGCAGTTTGCCGTATTCATCGGTCGGATCCATGCCTCTTCTGTACTCGGCTTCCTTCTCGATGGCTGCCTGTAAGGATGCGTTTCCGTAAAGTTCCTTCACGTTTTCTTCCACAACCTTTTCGGTGTTCTGCTTCGGTGCGGCTTCCACTCTCTTCTCGGAAGGAGCCACCTTCAGGGTTCCGACTTCTTCTTCAAGCTTCTTGTCTTCAACCTTCTCGTTCTTTAAGTCTCCCTCTTCGATCTCTTTCTTCTCTTCCTCGCGGCGCTTCTTCTCGATGTCACGCTGCTCGGTCAAGTGCTCATCTTCCACGCGGACAGGCTCCGCATCCTTCTTAGCAGGATCGGCTGCGATTACTTCGCGTTCCAGAGGATTGTCAATCAGCATTCCGAGTTCATCGGGATTCTCAACGATTGTTTTTCCTTCCTTAAACTCTTCACGGAAGTCTTCAATCTGTTTCTTCATGTTGTTGATTTTACCGAGACCCTGCTGAAGGAGGTAATCATCACCGACTGCGTTCTCGTCCGCTTCCACCTTGAAAAGTTCGGCAACGGCACCGATGGTATCCTCATATTCTCTCTGTTCGAGTGTCTGATATCTTCCACGCAGAAGACTGTCGACTTTTTCGAGTCCGATAATCTGTTTCTTTGTCGCCTCATCCGGCTCCGCGCCGTCAGACGCCATGCTCACACGGTAACGGTTGATATTGTTTAAAACCTTGTGAACGTTCTTTACATATTCTTTCTTTGCATCGGCGGGATTCTCGTATTCCTTTGTTAAGGATGCTTCCACATCACCTAAGGAATCCATAACCGCCTTATATTCGTCGGATACCTTCTCGGCATCTTCCGGACCGGGTTTTAAGGTATTCCGGCAAAGCGTCATGACATCTTTTTCCTTCGTCATAAGCTCCGAAGTAAACTCGGCATTCTCCAAAAGCGCTGCTGCCAGGGGCGTTACGCCGTGTGTGGGATCCTTTTTGGTTTCTTCCGGTTCCGTCACTGCCTCTTCAGGCACGGTTTCCTCAAGCGTGGTTTCCTCTTCTGCAGCCTCTTTTGAAATCTCGTCCGCTTCCGCTTCTTTTTCGGGTTCATCATCGGAAACGGCATCATAGATTGCTCCCGCCGCATCGCCGACAAGACCGATTGCAGCGCCGCCGATTGCAACGCCGCCCTTTAATACGGTCGCGCCTACCTCTCCGGCCGCCTTAACGTTTTCCCGGATCTTCACACGCTCGATTTCAACATCTTTTTTGAAGTTTTCTATCTTTTCGTTTACGATTGCTTCGTTACGCTCCTGCACGTCCTCGGAGAATTCTTCCCAGTAAATCGCATCCTGCTTGAATTTGACATCCGCCGCGCGGCGCTTTCTTTCCTCTTCTTCTTTCTTGCGAAGCAGTTCTTCTACGGTTAAGTTTTTTTCGTTATCCTGTTCTGCCATAGTTAATCTCCCTTTTAAAACATTGTAAAATGCATCCAATTCGTGCATTTATCATGCTACACCTTAACTTATACACTTCATTGTCCAACAGATGTCCAACATAACGGATATTTTTTTCAATTTTTTTACAAAAAATCAGCCCGACACCGATGTATCGGGCTGACGCAGTTGTTTAAATATCTGTATTGTAATTGATAACTGCCGGTTAAATCTTAAATGGTTTCGGTGCGGGTTTCCTCGGCGCATTGACTTCTTTGTTCTTAATCGTCACGTTATCCAGTACGGAAGCAATGTCTCCTGCTTCCGCTTTCTTGATTTCTATTCTGGATGCGGTCCTGATTTCTTCCTGCATCTTCGCCTTCTGAACCTCTTTAAACCATTCCTCGGGGGTGTTACACTTCAACAGATTCTCTACGGAAATCCGTTCGGCTAATTTATCATACTCGGCGTTCTTCGTCTTATCCTTTTCTATCTCGGCGACCCGGTTTTTGCCGTCCTGCGAACTTACCCGGGACTCCGCAGCCAGCCTTACCACTCCTTTTTCTTCAATCTGATCCGGATCTCTTAAGTTCTCTTTCAGTTCCTTAAACCAGTCCATCAGAATCAGGACGGTTTTTAAAGCCTCTTTGTTTATCGGCCTGTTCTCATTCTGACACTTTTTGGGATACTCAACATACTGTTTCATGTTTTTATAAAGGAGTTTCTCGCTGTCGGAAAGCTGCTTTAACTTATCATCCATTTTATCAGAAGCACCCAGGGATGTGGCAAGAGCTTTATCCGTCATTGTTGCGGGATTGCCAAGCTCCAGCTTGTCATGAACTTCTTTGATCTGACGAAGCTTCTCATTCTCATCCGTCTTCTCAAATACATCCTTAAACAGAGCTCTTTCCGTAGTCGCGAATCCGATAATCCGGTCTGCATAAGATAGTCTGAATCTTCTCTGATGGGACCAGAACGGACGAACCTCGTCAAGTTTTGCGGCTTTATATGTCGCTGCCACATCACGGAGAGTTTTCAGTTTCTCCGAAACATCCGCTCTGGACAGCTGCATGAATTCTTCCCTGGTTCCGAAAGCCATCAGTGCCGTGTGAATATTCGTGTAGGGAACACTGTTCGATTTTCTGCCGTCAATATAATCCTGACGTCTGCACTTATCAAAGTCGCCTCGGAACTTCTCAATCTCTTTATAAATCCTGTCATACTCATCGGAAGCTGTTAACTTTGAGCATTCCTCATACTTCTTTTCATAATCGGCAAACGGTTTCTCCAGTTTTCCTCTGTAGGTAGCGAGTGCCTTGGAAATCTGTTCTTTTTTCTGTTCAAGCTTCGCTTTCTTATTCTTCAGTTCCTCCAGTTCCACATACTTGTCGCCGAGTTTATTAAACGCTTTATCCGCATTTCCCGCTTCTTTAATTTCTTTTGCCTTCGCATATTTTTCTTTTGCCTGAAGCATTTCCTTCTGTGCATCCATTACACTCTGCTTCAGTCCGTTTTCAACCGAAGTGTTATAATCCTTCAGTTCCTTTTCCATAAATTCCGCACTTCCGGGAAGTTTGGAATAATCCCCGTTGCCGGATTCAATAATATCCAACAGGGCTTTCATTTCGGGATTCTTTTCGTCCAGTTTCGCATTCTTTACCGTATTAACGGCATTTCTGATCTTATCCGCATATTTCTTGCTGTTTTTTGCCTGTCTTTCGGCTAAAACGATTTGTTTTTTGTAGTCTTCCGGTTTCGGCGCATCCAGTCTGTTTTCTGCATACTCTCTGATCTTCGGCACATTCTCGGGATCTTCAATTCCCCGGTTCTTAAGCCTTGCATAGGCTTCCTCCGCCAGAATCGAATTCGAAACGTTGTCTTTCTGCAGTTCTTCAATCACCTTGAGATCGGCTTCGTTTCCTTTCTGAAGTTCCGCAGTAATCGCCTTCTGTGCCGTATCGCGCTTTTCCTTTGCCGCAACATACTCCCGGTAATCTTTCTCAAACGGAATCTCTGCCCGGGCATTCTTCAGCGTGGAAATCTTTTCCTCGAATCTTTCCTCCAGTTTCTGCAGGAATTCCTTCTGGCTGCTTTTTCCGTCATAGGAGAAATAATCCGCAAACAACGCATCATTATCAACTCCGGCCATAATTCTTCTCTTAATCTGAAGGGCCTTATTATACAGTTCTTCCTTTTCGGGATGAATGGACGCTTTGTATTCCGAATGCAGCTTGTTATGGCCTTCGACCACAAGATCGTCATCCGGGCTGATCAGGTAATTCATCATTACGGGATCATGACCGAACAGACTCTTGTATTCCAGATAGTCATTCTTAATGCTGTTCCATCGGTTTTCTTCTTTCCGGTTCGAAAGGTAGAAGTTAAAATAGTCCGTTAATGCCTGTTTCTCAGCCTTATTGTCCGTCTTTTCCTTTAAAAGATCATCGATAAAGCTCTGTCCTGTCTGCTCTTTTTCTGCCTGCTCGCTCGCCTTCTTTAATTCCTCCACCTTTTCGGCACTTTCCCTTTCCAGCCCGAACGGATCATAGTTAACAGGCGGAACACTGTTCCTTGACTCTAAAATATCTTTATAAGCCTTGCTTAATTCGACAAATGCCTGACGCATCCCGCTCTTTGCATCATTGGCTTTTTTTCTGGCATCACCGGAAAGGGTACCCGTTTCCAGTTCTTTGAAAATTTTCTCTTTATTATTTGCATCTGCTGCCAGATTCGCGATTTCTTTCTTTGCTTTTTCTTCTTCGTAAAATGCCCCGGCGTACTGATTCTGAAGATCGAAAACCTCTTCTTTGAGTTTGGCAATCTGATTCTCCGTCGAAAGAATCTCCGAATCAACCTTTTCGGGATTCGTATCCCCGTTATAGGCAAGAACTATCGTATCGAGAACTTTATCATTCTCTACTCCCGCCTTACCGATGTCCAAAATCTCTTTTTCATTGTTGTGTTTAACTTTCCCTTCTTCCAGCGTTGCGGTAAACTCATTACGATTTGCATTTGCTGCAATCTGCTGATATCCGTGATAAGCGTTCTTGCCGGCCTGAAGGATTTCTCCGAGATAACGAACCGGGGAATCCGAATGATACTCTTCAAAATCATTCGATTCCATAAAAGCGGTATATGCTTCATCCACCTGTTCAAGATTCGCTTCCTTTAACATATCAAACGAAGAAAAGGCAAAAACGTTAATTTCTCCCTTTATGAATGTTTCTTTATCGGTGGAAAGTTCCTCCTCCATATCACGTTTCGTGACTGCCATTCTCTCTTTGATGTATTTGAGGCTTGTTGCTTTAAGCATAATATCGGCCAATACTGCCTTTTTCTGCTTATTGGGATCTGAAGATTTGTCGTATTTCCTTTTGTATTCTTTTAAATACTGCTCAATCTGTACAAGTTTCTGATCGTCAATATTCTCAAATGCAGTCGCTATCGCTTTTAAGCCTTCTAAGTCTTTTCTTGTTAATACGGCATTCTGGTTCATGGTATTACCTCCTTTATCAACCGCCTGTCTGAAGTATCTTTGAATCGTACGATTTTATTTCTTAAATCCTCCGGGCTGGAATTCCTGCTGAGGATTCTGATTATTGAGCTGCGCCGGACGGGCGACGTTCTTCTTTGCCGCAAGGTTCTGCAGACGGGCCGTCTCTTTTTCGTTCAGCTCATGTTCAAGCTTATCTTCGGCAACAACAACGTTGTAATTATCCATTGCCCTCTTAATATCGTTGTTCGTCAGTTTCTTCCATTTGTCAATCTTCTTGTTGAAATCCACTTCGTAACTCTTGTTTGCGGAATTTGCCACTTTGATGAACTTCTCGTTCTCCGGTTTATCTTCCTGCATCTTTTCGATGTTGATCTCCTCAAGGGTCTGCAAATCCTGAATTCTATGGAGACGCTCCATCATCGTTTCTCCAGGTTTAAAGGAGTGCATTTCCTCCAGGGCGTAAAGATAATAAATCGATTTCCAGTTCAGCTGCTTATAGTTTTCCACGGTATTGTCGTCATCCGTTTCATCGATGAAGTAACCCTTGCTGCGGCGCTCATCGAGATTCTTAAGGCTCTGTCTGAAGTAATTCTCCAGCGTATTCATTTGAGAAGCCACCGCTACGGAAATCTGTCTGTCTGCCTGATTGTTCACATAGGTTTCAAATCTCGTATTCAGCGGAGGAAGTTTCTCCTCGTCGTTCTTCTTGGAAATGTAGTTGCACTGCTGATTGATAAACGTTTTGCTCTCCTCGGGGAGTTCAAATCCGTCGTCTCCGATTAACTTGTTTTCCAACTGGGCAAACTGGGAAAGATCGTTTGCAAAATTCAAACGGAAATATCTCTTATCCGTTGAGAAGAAATCGATGTGATACCACTGGCCGTCCTTTGCACGCTTATATTCATCGGCCGCCGTACCCAGTTCCGTCAGCTTTGCCTTAAGCTGTGCAGGGCTGTTATTCATCAGTTCTTCCTTGGACTGTCCGAATGCCTGAAGCGCTGTCCAGATCCGGTTGTATTCACTGCTGTTTCCTTCCGTTACAGGCTCGTGAACACGTTTTCTGCATTTTGTGAAGAGTATGCGGTATGTTTCAATCTTGTTGTAGATTCCTTCGTATACGTCTTCCTTTCCGCCGAAATCATCACGGGCTGCATCCAGCTGAATTCTCTGATTCTCGACATCGTCAAATTTATCTTTTGTAGCGTTGTAAAGATTGTATCTTCCTTCTAACTTCCGGCGTTCTTCTTTTCTTGTTTCAAGGGCCATGGTCAGTTTCTTACCTTCCCTTAAATAGCTGTCATAGGAGAAATTCCCCGCTGAAATCTTCTCTTCAGCGATATCTTTCTTTATTCTCTTGATTTCCTTGTCAACATACGCGTAATTCTTTTTGGCATTGCTTAAATCATTTTCCGCCTTCTTAATCATGTCATTGTAGTAAACATTGATGTCTTTCGTACGGAAGGTATCTTCCACAATCTTGTTGTAATCATCCTGCGTCAGTCTGCCTTCTTCCACGGCTTCTCTCAGCTTCTTGATTCCGCTATCGTTCTGCTTAATCTGATCGATTTTAATCTTCTGAAGTTCATCGATTCCCTTAAGCGCATAGTCACGGTCCTCGATATATTTCTTCTCGGCTGCCTTCATCTCGGCCTTTACTTCATTCGAATTCTCCGTCTGCATCTCCAGCGCAACGATTTCATCAATTTCGTTAAAATTGACGGAACCTTTCTCAGTCATGCTCTCCACAAGCTTCGACCTGTTGTTTTTCAGGATGGCAAGCTTGTCGTTTTTCTCCTTAATCTCATTCTCCGTAAGATTTTCGTTGCTCTGGGCAAAGAGGGCGGCATACTGTTTGTTATATTCCTGAAGCAGTAAATAATCCGTGTAGGAATCTTCGGTCTCGAATTTCTTTAATGCCTTCTTCTTTTCCACCTGAATATTATCGGTTATGTTTTCAAAGAGCTGCTTGGCATTGAAGCTGCCCTTGTACCTGCCGTTTTCGTCCTTCTTCTCGCCGGAAAGCATCATCATTCTGTCGAAAAATGTCGGATCGGTATCAATCAGCTTTTTAATGGGAGCCCAGTCTTTTTCCACTTCCGCAATCTGGTCTCCGATTACCGTACCTTTCGGGTAATTCTTTTTGAAAATCGTAACCAGTTTGTTGTCCGGTTCCAAAAAGTTCGTGATAAGCGCGGTACCGTACTTGGGATTGCTGTATTTTTTCACGAAATCCTCAAACAGGGTTGCCGCTTTCTCCCACTTGCTGCCCGCGGTCTTGATTTTATAATAATTCGATGCGGCGATATCCAGCTTGGTGATGGGGTTATCAAGCTGGAACGTCATACGGCGTTCCTTCAGCGTGTTTAGTTTCTTCTGCATTTCCACATGCTTTTCGGTTGCTGCGATATAAGCCTGTTTGGACCTGTAGGAATTATTGATACGAATACCGACGGAATTGGCTTCCTGCTTGTATTTTTCGTAGTCTTTTGAGGCGTCATCCAGCGCGTCCTGCGCCTTTTCCACATCTTCTTTATGCTTTTCGACTTCGGACGACCATTTTTTCAGTTCCTTATCAAGCTCTGCCTTCCGATCGATATGGCCTTTTTCAATCTCAAGATACAGTTCACGCTGCTTAGGATCGAGATGTTTGTTTAAATCTTTTTCAATCCCTGCTACATGAATGTCTTTATCTTCGTATGTCTCACGAAGATCTTTGTATTCTTTTGCAAGCGGATCGGATTCCTTTTCAAACTTCATAAAGCCCGTCATCTTGGTAAGTTCTTCATCATCTGCACGGAGCTTGTCAATACGGCTTTCGATATTGCCCTTTTTGGACTGGAGAACAACCAGATCATAAAACGTGCCGATGTCCTTATATGCATTCAGCATGGGCATAAGAGGACGAAGCGCGGAATTGCGCTTTCCGAGTTCCACATAATTGTTGCGGCTGTTGAAAGTTCTTAGCCAGTAATCCAGATTCTGGTATTGATCGTTAAACTTTGCAAAAGCGTCCATAACTTCCTGGGATCTTAACTCGGCCGTTTCCGACTTATCCGGATACTCCGGATCATCCAGCATTCCGTCAATCTTTTGCGCTAACTGCTGCAGGCTCTCATATGCGTTGTAATTGCCGGATTTGACGATGTTATATATCTCCTGTGCCGCATCCCTGACATTTTGGGGATAATCGCCGTTCTCCTTTATGTTATGAAAAAATTTGCTTGCATCACCGTTGTTAATATTTCCGGCTGCTATAACGGAATCCGTAAAATGTTTCATTGCCTGTAATGTTTTCTTGGAAATCTTCGGCATAGTGTTTTCCTCCGGTCTTTCTTTCTGGTCTCCGGCTGTTTTCGCCGGGTCTGTTTAACGGTTACTTCTTTGTTTTAAACGCCTGTTTTGCACATTCGTTCATCATACACCGAAAGAATATCATGCCCTGTCCAACAGATGTCCAACATATATGAAAAAAAACAAAAAAAGAGCTGTGTTTTTTCACACAGCCCTTTCTAATCCGCCGAAGCGGCATATTGATTTGATTTTACTGAATCTCTTCTACCAGAAGTTTTAAGGTATCTTCGGATAAACCAAAGGTCTCGGAATCATCTCCCTGGCCCATAACGGTTAAGCTGTAGCTGAAGTTGTCGGATCCCCAGATTACTTTCTGCGCGGTGCCCTCACCGTTTCCGAAGCATTTGATTACGACGCCGTCTGCGGATTCGAATGTCCAGTCGTAATTGTACTCGTTGTAATCACCGGATACATCCTCGCTGTCCTGCTTTAATCCCTTACGAATGGTAAGTTCTGCGGAGCCGATGGAACCGGTAGCTTCGGCAAGATGCTCCATATAACGGTATTCGGAAATGAATACATTGGTATCGCCGTATTCCTTGTTCTCGGGTAAAGTAAAGTATCCTACTTCTGCTCCTTCCGCCGCACTCTGAGCATCATCCGCTTCCGTCCAGGGATTTGCCATTCCTACGTTGGAAGCCTGCTCAACGTTCTCGGATGCAGGGGTGTTTTCGGGTGCCTTGGTGCAGCCGACTGCTGCAAGAACAACTGCTGTTGCGAGTAAGCCGATCATTAACTGTTTCTTCATTTCTGTTTCCTCCTGCCTGTCCGTATGATATTCGTCCTGTTAATTATTCAACGATTTCAGCTCTCTCGAAGAAGGTCTCACCGTCGATACCGTCAACATCACTGTTTGCACTTCTCCAGCCAAGGCTTCCGTCCTCTTCGAACCAAAACTCGCCTGCACCGTCGGTGTACTTCACATCATCGGTAAAGTTCTCTTCATCGGTATAAGTACGAACATAGAACTTTGCATTGGTATACTCAAGTAATCCGGTAGAAATATAATAGGTTGCATCCATTTCCCAGTTGGAAGACTCGAATGCACTGCTTGCCCAACGAACGATTACTTTGTAATTGTCGCCGTCTACATGCTCAATTTCAATTGTGCATCTTCCTGCTACAGGCTCGGTATAGGTTCCGGTGAAGTCCGGCTTGTCAATTACTTCTTCTGCTTCGGAAGCAACTTCGGATACTGCTTCGGAAACTGCTTCGCTGGCAACCTGGGATGCAATCTCGGAAGCCTCGGTCTCGGGAGCTGCATTGCTGCAAGCAGCTAAAGATAATACAAGTGCACCGATTAAAGATGCGGCAACTAATTTTTTCATAATTGATTTCCTCCTCTTTTGCAGATTCTCATAATCTGCATATCCTGTTTCTTTTCATTGAAACGTTTTTCATTTTCTGTATTTACTACACGAAGTATAGAATCGGAACAGGGTAAAAACAATAGGCTTTGTTAACGAATTATCAAAAGAAAAGACGATTTCTTTGTAAGAAATCGCCAAAAAATGCATATTCTGTTGTGAAATATGTCCAACAACTGTCCAACATGGGACGAATCAGTGCTTCTTTCCGAAAAACCAGCTCTTCTTGGGCGGTTCGTTAAAATTCCTTGCGCGGCTGTTGCTCGGAAGATCATTCTGGGAAGCATATCCGCCGGAGTTTCCATCCTCTTCGTCCTCATCCTCTGAATCATCATCGTCTTCGGAGCCGTCACCTTCGTACTCTTCTTCGTCTTCGGATTCGTCACCTTCGTATTCTTCCCCGTCTTCGGAGTCGTCGCCTTCGTACTCTTCCCCGTCTTCGGAGTCGTCGCCTTCGTATTCTTCCCCGTCTTCGGAGTCGTCACCTTCGTACTCTTCTTCGTCTTCGGAAGCATCACCGGCTGCCTCGTCGGAATCGGCCTCTTCATAAGCTTTTTCTGCGGCTTTCACGGGCCCGGAAGTTACTTCTGCGTTTTCCGCAATTTCATCTGCCGTTTCTTTCAAAGCCTCGCCAGCTTCCATATCCTCCGGAAGTTTCTCGCCTGCTAAAGGATCCTCCTCTGCCCAGGTTGCCGTAGCCCCGAGTTTTGCGAGCTTCTTTTCGATTTTTGCCCGCTTTTTCTCTTCTTTTAATTTCTTTTTTTCGATATCCCTGGAGTCTTTCTCCTTCGCCTTCAGAGCCTTTTCTTTCTCTTTTTGCTCTTTCTCTTCCGCTTTTTGCTTCTTCTTCTCAGCCTTGAGTTTCTCTTCTTCCGCCTTCTGTTCTTTCTCTTTTTCTTTCAGCTTGGACTTAATAATTTCTTTATTGATAGGTTCCAGTTCGTCCGGCATTTTGCTCATAAATCTGCCACGAACCCAGATTTCGGAAATCAGTCCCGAGAGACTTCTTGCCGTAAATGTCTGCACCTTAATTCCGATGTCGTCAATTTCAAAGAGAAGCACAATCGGCTTTGTCAGCATATACCGGCAGATAATGGTTTCCGCTTCCGGATTGCTCTGCAGAATTACCTTCCGGCCGATATCCATCATTGCGTTATGTGCGCTTTCTTTGATTTTACCTTTTGAAAGCCCGGATTTATAATACCTGGTGTGTCTCATGACACCACGAAGAATTACGGTATCCGCACCGTCATTGACCCCGTAACGGAGTCCTTCCAAACGGTTTGGGGACACGGTAAGATATTTTCCGTCCGTAACCAGATTTCCCAGAAGCATCTGGCGTATTTCCTTGGTTACCTGATCCAACGCCCTATCCTCCTAAATCAACCTTTACTTCCGTCATCCTGAAGAAGCTTGTCAGCTTTGGGTTTGTCTTCACCCTCCGGCTTGTTTTCACCGTCAGGGTTTTCTTCATCGGCATCCGGATCAACACCCTCGGAAGGAATTTCTTCATCCTTTATAAGTGGTTCATCCATTGTCTGTCTTTGAACCTCCCCGGCGGTAGCCTTATAAGTGGTTGCCTCATGTGAAGCCACCTTGATTTCTCCGCTTGCGGAAACGGTAAGTTCAAATTTTACCATCAGGCCTTCCTTCGGAGACTTAAAGAGAATCGTTGCCTCTCCTTCCGAAAGAGCAATAATACGAAATACCGCTTCGCCATCGTAGCTTCCGACGGCAGATACATCCACGGTAAGATTTCTGCCGTTTTCATCCGCCGGAACCTCATCCGGAACCAGACCGTAAAGCGGCTGTCCGTTCTCATCGACTATGACACCGTCTTCATCGGCTTCTTCTCCGGTATATTTGCAGGTAACATCATAAATCCATCCGTTTTCGGTATAGGGAATGCGGACATTTAAGGCTCCGTCTTCCGCAAACCAGTAACGGTAATCCACGGCTTCACCTTCCACGACTTTAAGTCCTTCCTGCTCGGTAAGACCGATGAAAGAACCAAGTGCCTTAAATTTCTTTCCTTTCGGTTCCACGGTAACATCCAGACGGATTACACAAACCTTATCTTCAGTAACCAGATTGTTAAAATAGTTCTGATTGTACATCTCGGCGTATTCATCCGGTTCGAATTCTTCACCTGCTTCCTCCGAAACGGGTTCGACGCTTTCCTCCTCGACGGGCTTCACCTCACTGGGTTCTTCCGTATTCTCTACCGGTATACCGTCATAAGCAGTCTCACCGGTCTGTTTTTCTCTGGTGAAAATAACCGTGGTTCTGCCTTCGCTCTTCGGATAAATCGTGTATTTGATAATTCCGTTCTTTTCTTCCTTCTTTGCCTCCACGGTCGCTATGGTTTCATCTTCCGAAACAGCTGCCCAGCTGTAATCCGCACTGTGACTGCCGTCCAGTTTTACGACGATTCTGCCGTTTCCCTTTTCCTGCCATGTAAACGGATAATTGGAACCCGCACCCTCTTCGTGAAGATTCTTCTTTCCGCACCCCGTGAAGACAACCATACCGGCCAAAGCCAGTATGGTTGCAACACCTTTCAGTTTTTTGAAGTTCGAATTTGTTTTAAGCATTTCTCATGCCTTTCTGTAAACTAAGTTCATGCCCCAGGCTGCGGATGCTCCTGCTGATACTTTATAATATCCGCGCTAAGCTTCGCCACAATATCGTTCAGACTCTGCTTGAAGGAATCAATATTGTTGTCTGCCGCAGTTTTATTTCTGTTTACCTGTTTATCCACTGACTCATCCATTGTATAAGACAAATCATATTCAAGTATCGATACCTGCTTATTGGTTATCTCCGCCTTTGCATTTGCAACCATTGCCTGAATATCTGCAATTTGCAAATTAGCTTCTTTCTCATACTGTTCAATACCAGCAAGTACTTTGTTACGTTCTTCGGCAATCCTCTGATTCTGGTAAGCTGCAAAGTCGCCCTTGAATGCAGTGTCAATATGCTGCTCGGCGTTCTGACACTTAGAAAGATACTGCCTCTGGATATTTTGAATTGCGGTTTCATTCTCGGACAATGACTTTGTCATATCAACCTTATAACTATCCAGTGCTGCTTTACCGTCCTCGAGATACTTCTTCAGTACCGTCTGGCAGGTCGTATGTTCGGAAGATACCTGTTCATTGATTCGCTGTTCTTCCTCAGCAAAAGCATCTTCTACTTCTTCTTTCACTCTGGCAACTTCGGATTCGTAATGCTTCTTTAATGCCTCATCCAGATCATCCACGATCTTCTCCATTGCGGAAAGCTGTTCCTCCAGTTTCTTGTTGGAGTCATATCTCATCGCATCCAGTTTTGCCAGTGCAGCACTGATCATATCCTGGGAAGTGGAATCGTTATAGTTTCCGTAATCCTTATCCAGATGATTATGAAGTTTTTCCTGTTTCTCTTCGAACTTCTCTCTGACTGCAAGTTCCGCCATGTCTTCCAAAGCCTTGTTGTCCTTTAAGGTAGGATCGATGGAAATCTTGACCGTTACCTTGGCGGTTGCATCCTCTTTCGAGGTAATTACAACACGATAATACTTTGTCTTACCGGTTTCATTCTTGGGCGGATCGAATCTGTCTCTGCCGCCGCTCTGCTTGCAGTAGTCACTTACATCGTCTGCGATTGCATCCGACGCAGTCACTTCGTTAATCTTAATTTCATAGCCGTATTCGGAACCTGCTACCTGAGGTGTGAAGTAAATCGGCTGATCCACAGGGGATACTACACTGATTTCTTCGTTGGTTGCGGAAACCGAATCAAATGCTCCCTTGGTAACATTGTAGTACTGAACCTGTACATTCATCGTAATGTTCGAGAAGTTAATCGATCTGGGATTATTCTCGTAAATTCTGTCGTTGAATGCTTTTTCTACCGGATCGTTATCCGCTACCTTACAGGATACGGTATCAATGCTCCAGCCGGCTGTACCGTTGCCATTGGAAGGCTCCAGTTCAATTCTGCGGACACCTGAGGCGCCGGTTAAAAGAATTTTAACCGTCTGCGTCTTGCCGGTCATAAAGTTGGTATCCGTGCCGTCAATATATTTTCTTAAGTCCGGAATGGTAATCGGAGCCAGTACTCTTTCTGTCCAGTCGGTCACATAAATGGTTGCCTTAACCGGATCTCTCGTACCGCTTTCATGACTTCCGGATGCTGCCGACGTTTTAAAGGTAAATGTTACCGGCATAATACAGTTCTCGGCTTCGATGTCCATTGCGGTTCTCGTAAGTCCTCTCAGGCTGTCGTCCAGAACCTGGGAATTTCCGAAGCTGTACCATCCGGTCAGCTCACGGTATCCGCCGGTATCCTTCTGGTAGGTTGCCACCACTGCCTTGTCGATGGTCGCCTGAACGCCGCCGTTTACTATCGCACGGACATCCACGATTTCGCCTACAAAATCCTGACTGAAGTGAACTACCGATACCTGGCCGTCCTTGATACGGTTAACATCCTCATCCGTCAGATAACGAATCGGTGATACGTATGTCGGTCCGTAAGGATCAAAGCTTGACTTGTAGGAAATGGCAATTCCGACATCCTGACGTTCCGGATACAGACCGTTGGTTGCGGTTCCTTCTCCGAGCTGAAGTGTTACCACCTGCTCTTCGGAGTATCCCAGGTAATCTTTCTTTCCGCTCGGGAATCCCGATACACCGTCTGTCGTTACTTCTGCATTATCAAAGTCGATATAGTAAGTTGCAACAACCGTATTGCTTCGAACCTGTTGCACAATCGCGAAGTCAATCTGAACATTATTGGCTTTCAAAGCCTTCGCCTTAACCCAGAGATGATTCAAATCAATCATGTTTCTGGCTGACAGACCAAGCACATAGAACATCGGCCTGTTCTCGTCATCACCCTCAAATTTAATCATGGGGTTCTCTGCGTTGGTCTTGTTGTAGAACATACCCGCGGGATGTACATAGGTAATCTCGCAATCCAGATCGTATTCCTGAATTCTGTTGACCAGTCTGTCCTGAGTCGGGAATACATAGATATTTACCTTGTCATCACCCGTAAGAGGCATTCTGGTATAACTTACCGATGTCTGGCCCTGCTCCACTTCAATCTTAATGGGACTGCAGGTAACCGGAATGTGAACGGTTGCCAGTGTGGAGGAAATAATCGGACTTGCAATCGGACTTGCTTCCGAAGCGGCTTTTAAAATAATTTCACTTTCCGGATCGTCCGATGTCGGGTATTCATATTCATACTCATCAAATTTGTTGAGTCGCAAATTACCCTTCTCTTTTACAATTCTTGCGGTAATTCCGCCGATATTCCATTTATAGTTGTAGTCCGATGCCTTGACATAGAAGTCAATTGCTTTAATCACGCTGACATCCGACATGGAAACCACGAACCGGTCCGTATGGCTCTCGCGGAACATATAGTTCGGATCGCTCGCCGGGTGATCACCGGAGGAACTCCGGTTCATGTAATTATACATTGCCTTAACTACGTCGAATTCTCTCTCCTGTGCGGTACCGGTATTGTCGGTATAGTAAATCTTTCCGGTAACGGTTCCCTTTAACTGATCCACGTAGTTACGTGTCATTTTTCCGGTATCGGGGTTACGGTCCTCAGACTTGTCGCCGCGGTTCGTAACGAGTGAGAATTCAATATCCACGCAGTTCGTTACATAGTCCACGTTGTAGCTTCTTGCCACGGAGCCGAGGGTTCGGCCTTCTTTGCCGACAATGCTCCTATCCGATGCTTCATCACGGTAGTCGATACCTACCCAGCCGACATCACGGCACTGCCACTCTCTGTGGGTACCCTGAACGGTACCTTCCGTAACCGAAATATAGGAAATGTTTAATTTGTCATATTTTTTATTATCCTCGGAAATATCATCCGGAATAATACGTACTTCCAGAACTTCACCGTAATCCTGGTTTGTCAGGATTTCGAAATCGGGCTGTGTACCGCTCTGGAAATGGTCGCCTTCTAGCTGCTGGTTCGAAAGCACGAATCCGCTGACTCCTCTTTCAAATACAAGCTGGAAGTAGAATAAATTCTCCGAACCGGAATCGGTATCCTGATAAGCATTCGCATTTGTCAGAGTACTTCCGTTTTCCATGTATTTTTTATCGTCTGCCACATGAACGGTAACCGTGTAGCGCATTCTTTCTTTGGTGAATCCAAAGTTCTGCATTGCGGTTGCATAATCGATGGCATAATCCGTAACATCGAATGCGTCCTCTTCGATTGTTTCAATCGTATTGGTTACAAAATCCCATCTCTTTGTGGTACCGGGAAGAACCAGAGTCGGTTCGTCATTGTGGTATTCCAAAAGAGCCGTATCGCTTTCACTTAACTCTTTTCCTTCGAAATCACGGTATAAAAGAACATGGCTCTTGTTTCCTTCCGCTTCAAGATCCTTCCAGTCCGCATGAACACGTCCGAGACAGCGAACCGAATAGAACTTGATATCACCGACCTGATATTCGTCTCCGTTACTTCCGAGTGTCAGGTTGCAGCCCGTAAAGTGAGACAGGTTGTTCGCTGAGATAAAGAAGCACAGTGTCTGGCCTTTTGAAATTCCGTACCGGTAGGCAAAATCTTCCTGATACGGGCCGAAATGCGAAGTAACCGAGCCGGGCCAGTAACCGTAGTAACTGTTTACCAAATTTCTTAAATCCATATCTTCCGTCTGGGAAGGAAGACCGGACTTCATAACATAATTGAAGCGGACTTTCAGATCTCCGTAAGTGGATGCGGAAGCAACATTATCTGTAGTCATCTTAACCAGATAACAGTTCCTCCAAACCAGATTATCATCGAGATCGGTTCCGTCATAAGGTTTCATGTTTAAGGATGTAACAAGCCCGGCTGTCAGTTCGAAACCGTCGCTTGTTAAGGACTTCATGAAATATTCGGGTCTTCCGGTGAACGTATATTTCAGCAATGCGCCATCCGTTCCCGCTGCGAAAACAGCCGATGCCATATTATACATTGCAAAGGAAAGAATATATGCATCGTCCTGATATCCGCTCGAAGGGTTGTCGGAGATTCTTTCTCTTGCATCACGTCTGGAATTGGATCCAATCGATGTGATACCGGCTTCCTGCTTGGCCTTTGAACTTCCGACCGTAACCGAAATATTGCGGAGTGACTTAAAATCGGGAATCTCTCCGGTAAACGCCAGCTGTCCGCCCTGAAGACCGAGACCGAGAATATTCTGATTCATGTTTCTCTGATCCAGCCACAGTGCAGCACTGGTGGCTGCGGGGAGATGAATCATACGGGGCACTCCGTAAATATCATCATAAACGACGTTGATGGTCATAACCTCTGCAAGGCTTAAGTCAATGGCTTTCTTCTGACCGTCATCATAAGTCGCATAAAGTGCTTCAAATCCCGCTTTATATACGTCCGCAAAATCCACGCGGAAACCGTAAGTCTTTGTTTTCTGTGTGACATGCGTAGCATATGCCTTGGTTGCATCCGTATCAAACTTGGTTCTCCACTCGGCCAGAGTATCCATATAAAGCATAGCCGCGCTCTTCTTTGACCAGCTGATTTTACCGTTATCAATCATCTCGAGAATCAGCTGTCCTTTGAAATCGATAAACCATTCGGCAGACCAGGTGCCGGCCATTCTCAGACCGTAGATTTCGTCCACCCTGAACAGACGAACCGCAAGACAGGTCCATGTTCCGGAGTCCATCATGTATGCATCCACGCTGATAACCGTATCCATAGGTACGGATGTCGTGAAGAAAAACTGGTCCGTTTTGTAAGGCTTCAGTCCGATTTCTTCCTTCCAGGAATCCACCGCGGTATAACCCATCTTTGAAGAAACGGTACTTGCCAAAGCGAGGTCGGACCCGTAGTTGGAAACCGTCATACGGCCGAGACCAAGAGAGTCCTGATTCGGCATAATGTACTGTTTGCGAACGGTGTTCTTGCTGTCTCCGTTTGTTCTGTAACGGATTAAGAAGAATGCGATTTTATCTCCACCCTGCTGACCCGTGGAAGTTTCCAGAATATAGCTGTTCTCAAATACCGCACCGGTCCCTTCGGTTTCCGCCAATGCATTCGCTGTTTCGCCGACAACATCTTCTGCCGCTCTTGCGGGAATCGGTACCGTCGGAACTATCAGCAGAACAAGCATGATCGCAACAATCACTCTTGTTGTCCATTTTCTTATGCTATTTGAGTTTAAATTCATGTGGTGTTTCATGGGCATCCCTCGAATCTGGTTCTAACTTGTAACTTTCTTAAATAAAATTCAACAGTCCTGCAAATCCGGTCATTTCAAAAACTTCCATAATGTTGTCGCTGACATTCTTGATGGTTAAGTTTCCGCCCTTCTTCTGCATTTTGATATGGAGAATCTTTAAGCATCTCAGTCCTGCGCTTGAGATGTACTCCATTTCTTCCATGTTCAGAATAAGATGATCGAAACGTTTCACGGCTTCGTTGAAGTATACTTCAGCCTCCTGAGAGGTAACGGTATCCAGACGACCTTTCAGTAAAAGTTCGCCCTCTTCCCCGCGATTAATCAGTTTCATTCCCAAATGTGCTGCCATTGTTTCTTCCTTTTATCTACGGCAATTATATATTGCCCTGATGTCTCTTGGCGTCTCTCTGAAGTCTTACCAAAGCCGCCAATTCGCTTAAGGTAATCTCGGTAACCTCACCCGGACCGACGATTTCATCAATATCATTAATCTCGGTTTCGGTAACGTGAGAGGCCGCTTCCGTACGAAGCAGAGCCATAATATCGAATTCCTCGTCATCGGATTCTTCGTCACTGTCCGAAGAACTGTCTTCCGGCAGATCCGCACCGCTGAACAGAAGCGAGAAATCAAGATCGTCGAAGTCATCCGATTCATCGGAAGCACCGTCGAAGTTCTCGTCTTCCTCCTCATCCTCATCCGCGCTCTGAGCGAAGTCTTCGCTCGGATTCTCTTCATCCGTGTAACGATTGTCATTGTCCGAAAACAGATTGAGAAGGTCGTCGTCCGATTCGGAACCCGAGCCAAAGAGGCTGCCAAAATCGGAATCTTCTTCCGTCTCTTCCGGTGCAGCGGATGCAGCGGATGCAACCGATGCCGTCGCTGCCGCTCCGGCCACCGCGCTTCCTGCCGCAAGTGTTGCCGCGAAAGAAGAATCTTTCTTCAAATCCTGCATAATCTCTGCATAAATCTGTTCTCTTAATTCCTCTGCCATCTTTCGGTAATCCGTTTCGGGAGCCGATGTCTCCTTCGGCATATCCACACGTACTTCTCTTAAAACCTGACTGCGGATTGCATCCACCATCGAATTGTAATCCGATGCGGAAACCGTAATTCCGCCGACCGGTGCTGCAGCATACGCTGCGGCAGGTGCCGCGGGTGCGATTACGGGTGCCGGTGCTGCAGCGGGAGCTGCAACGGGTGTCGGTGCAACTACAGGCGTAGTTTCATGCTGCGGTTCGTAGGTCTCTTCTTCGAACATTACTCCCGAAGAAGATGTATCCGAAACTTCCTCAAAGTTAAAGTTTACGCTGCCGGAATGCTTCGTTCTTCCGCCGGTACCGATGGAGAATACTTCAGGCGCTTCTTCTTCCGCAATTTCCTCGAAGATAACTCTCTGCTTGCCGGAGGATGTAAAGAAATCGCTTTCCGCTTCTTCGGCGCGCATATTCTCGAGTCTTGCTTCTTCGTTTAAGCTGCGGCTTTCGCCGACAAAATCTTCCCAGGCTTCCATTCCCTCGACGCCCGAGAAACGTTTGCTCTCGTAATCCGCATCCTGGAACATATCCACCATGTCCTTGGGCACTTCCACGCGGAACGTGGAACGGCTGGTCGGACTCATAATCGTGAAGGCCTGACCGCGGGGAGCCTGTGTAATCTGCTCCTGCTCATTCTCGTTGATACCGCCGGCTTTTTCATACAATTTGCAAAGGTCCTGAATATCGTTCGGTGCCAGCGCAAAGATGAAGCTGTACTGGCAGGCATTGATAATTGCCGTACTCTTACGCGCGATTTCTTCGCTGCCGACAAAGTCCTTGATGTTCTGTGTGATGACAATCTGCATACCGTTGTACTTACGGATACGCTTTGCCAGCTGAAACATGAAGTCAAGTGCAATCGGATATTTTTCATCGATGAAGACATGGGCCTCGTCGATTACTACCACTACCTTACGATTCAGTTTGTACTTCGTATTGTAGTCTCTGTTCTTAATAATTTCGTTATCGATGTATTTCAGTACCAGCAACATCTGTGCATTTGCAATCGTGGTGTTGCGGTTTGAAAGCATGGACTGGAAGTTAAATACCGTAAAGTTCTCTTCCGTGGTAACCGTGGAAGGTCCGTTCCAGATATTTGCGTTACGTCCGCCTGTGGAGAACTTGGATACATAGTTGATCAAGGAACGTAACAGCGATCTGATGTACTCATTGTCGGTACGTTCAAATTCCTGAAGAACCGCATCGTATAAGTCATCAAATACCGGGTAATCATCGGGAGTCAGTTTGGATAAATCCGTCTCCGGCGTAATTCCGCGGTTTGTATAAAGTCGCTCGGTTAATGTATTTAAGTATTCCAGTGCGTCCTTGTCGATATCCGGCAGAATCTGACGGTAGAACTCTTCAAGGAACTGTAAGTGGGTTGCAAAGCTTCCGGTTGCGTTTCCGCCGCCTGCTTCATCATCGTCGAGAGCGGTGATGATATGGAACGGATTCAGTCTGCCGTGCTGTGCATTTGCAACGTTAATCATTTTACCGTGCAGGTTCTTTGCAAGCTCGGAATACTCGTTCTCGGGGTCGAGAATGAAAATCTTCGCATCCTCCGCCGCAAGGTTGGAAAGGAGACTCTTGGTCGCGTAAGATTTACCGGAACCGGACTTACCGATAACCACCATGTTGGAGTTAACTCGTTCGGAATCTCTTCTGAAGAAGTTGATAAATACCGGAACGCCTTCGCTGATACCAAGTTTGAAACCGCCTTCATCGGAAATATGTGCGTAAATCCAGGGGAAGGATGCTGCGATGGAATTCGTGGGAATACCACGTCCTTCTTTCACCTTCGGATCGTATGCGGAAACCTGGGATCCGATGAATGCCTGAATCTGCTCGAATTCCATGTTGTTTAAGCGGAAGCCGGATTCCTGCCAGGTTCTTCTGACGTTCTTCTTCATGGAAGAAATAACGGGGAGGCAGGATTCGGGCGGCTGGTGCGTAATGCTCGGTGACATTCTTGTTGCCTGAATATCATATGCGGTAATGTAAATATTACATTCCATCAGTTCCTCGCCTTCACTCTGCAATGTTGCAAGAAGTTCGGTCAGGGAAGCGATGTGGTTCTCGAGTTCGATACGCTTGGAATCCACGCCGGTAGCGTTGTACTGTCCACGTAACTCCTGTAAGGAACGGTCAATGGTACGAACGGACTTGCCGCGGTCCATCGGAGAACACTTAATAACCGCCTTGGTTCCCGGCATGGACAGAACACCTGCCAGCCAGGCATCGCCAACCATCGTGGGATAAGTTACCACTCTCATGTTGTGCGTAATAATGTTATTTACTTCAACCGTACGGAACTTGATATTCAATGTTGTCGGCATTGCCCACATTGCATAATCTTCCGGATCGATTAAATCCACTTCACGTTCATCAAAGTCAATCTGATTCGTATATTTCAGGAAAACGGCAATTTCCTTGTCGCTTTCGAGTCTTCTGACGCGAAGCTCGCCTGCGGTCAGATTATCCAGTGCTGCCTTTACCTGGATATCGAGCTGTTTCTTGTCGCTTTCGAAAAGAACGATATAGTAAAACGGAGTAATGACTTTATTGTGGAAGCACATGTCTTCTAAATCGGCAATTCGGTCTTCCACGATTTCCACACGACCCTTGAACTCTTCTTCGGACATAACACCGCTTTCAAAAGACTTGCGGATATCATTTAATTTTTCCTTTTCCTTCGCAAGGAAGGTATCGTACATTACGGGACGTTCGATTTTAACGATGTTTGCGGAGAAACCGACATGTACGCCTCTGAGAACTCGTCCGACACCCGCTTCAATGGAATTGTTTCTTCTGTGTTCGGAGAAGAAACGGAACTCCACGGGATCGATTTCAATTGCACATCCGTAATACTTTCCGCCGTATTCGATATAACCGTCTTTGATGGCCGTAAATGCCATAATCTGGTCCATGAAAGCTGCCTGGAACGTATTGTCCGTAACATCTTCTTTCGCCAGATTCTTAGCCTGCTTTATTTCTTTGCTGCGGTTTGCTCTTGCAAGCCATACCGCATCTTTTTCTTCCTTCGTGTACTTGCTGCTGCGAAGAATTTTCTCCTCTTCCTTGCGAAGACGCTTGTCCTGCTTTTTCAGTTCGGAAACGGATAGCTTCGGAGCATCGCTTTTTTCTGCGGAGGAAGACTGCTTGGAATCCGTAACCACGTCGGAGGTTTCGAAATCTTCTTCATGATTGTACTCTCCGAGCTTAATGGTTCCCTTTCCGGCTTTCTTCGTCTTCTTCGGGGAAGATTTTTTCTCAAGGCCTCTTACCTTGGATGTGTTTTCAAGAATCTGGGTATCATCGTCATGATAGGAAAGATCCTCATCGTTGTACCGGGCTTCACTTTCTGCAAGGAACTCATCATCCGAATAAATATGATCGCCGTAACTTCCTTCGTAGGTTTCATATTCCTCGTTTACATACTCTCCCGAACCGGTCTCGTCGGATAATCCTTCATGGGATGACTCTTCATATTCGTCTTCATAGCCGCCTTCGGATTCTTCTTCATCTCCGTCGTCTTCGTAATCCTCGGCATGCTCTTCGCGATACTCTTTTAAGTAGTCGCCTAAAATCTCATTTCCTGCTTTCTTTTTTAAAGTTTCATCATCATAAACCTTACGATATCTTCTTACCAGTCCGAAATGCTGGAACATATGGAGAAGCATTACGTAGTTCGGCTGCGTGTCGAGTCTGAGAATCAGCAAAACCGCAAAGAAAAGAATAATACTGAGTAAAACAACCTTACCTTCCATCGAAGAGATGATTACAAGTATGGCCAGCACCATGGCTATGGCTCCTACAAGAATATCCCAAGGGGTAACGCCCTTAAAAAGCTCAATCTGTACTTTTGTTTTTCCGGGTATGAGTCTCATTTAATCTCTGTTTCCTTCTTAAAGTTTCCTCATTTTATTCACTGCAACCGCATACGATTCTTACTTCCTGCTTGAAGGGGGAAGGCCTCCGCCGCCGCCCGAGCCGGTTCCGAAGAATCCGCCTACAGCGCCCTTAACCGCACTGCCTGTGGTAGCGAGAGGATGCTGTAAAAATGATTTGAAGAACTGCTGGGATGCAAATCCTTTATCGGACATATCGCCGGCCTGAATGGACTGCCATCCTGCACTGTCTGCCAGAATACCGGTGATGATACCGTTTGCCTTCTTAACAACTTCGAATCCGCCGTAAATCATGATTACCTTGGCCGCAACATCCAGGATCGTATATCCTACGGAATCTCCTTCGAAAATCTGAAGTCTGGGGCTGATGATAATCGGGATGAAAATCATAAGCACTCTCATTGCAACGATGGTTCCGAAGATACCCATGGACTGTACCAGGAAAGCGGTAACCCACTGTTTTCTCTTTGCACCGTCATCCAGCGGTTCAGCCGCAAATACCAGCGGAGAAATTAAGTAGAGCATCAGCATGTTGAAAATTCTCGAAACCGTGGTCATTACGATTACCGCAAGATCCCAAACCAGTGCAACTCCCATGAAAATCATAATCAGGTAGTTGAATGTCGAAACACTGATATCGAAATCCTCGTTTACCTGTTTTAAGTTATAGATGCTCTTGCTTCCGTAGTAATACGGTGCTCTGATGGCATCCGTCAGCTCCGGTTTTTCATTGTAAGCGGTGTTCTTTGCCGCTTCAAATGTACAAATCAGGAAAATATAACGGTCGAGGGGAATATGTTCCGACGATACCGTATAGTTTGCTTCATAATGATTTAACGGTCTTAAGTTCGGATTCTTTTCCAGCTCGTTCATGGCTTCCGTGATTGCCTTGTGAATACTTTCGTTGTAAACATCGATTCGCATCTCCGTTCTTACATCTCCGGCATTCGCAATCTTCTGTAACAGGGACTGCCATGTTTTTACCTTGTATGTTGCTCCGTCAACGGTGGAAGACTTCTGTTCTTCCTCGTAATAATAATCAAATACGCCCTGGCGCTTTAAGAAATCCAGATCCGGCCGGATTTCGTTATAGCAGGCATTGACATTATACCGGCTCTCCCGCGACGGATTCAGCGAATAGTTACCTATGGTATTCAAACATCGGCCCATCGCGGCAAATTCTTCATCCGTGAAGTCAATCGGCTGTTTATCCAGCACCTCCGCATTATCGAAGGTATAACCGACCTGCTGCAGCAGAATGTTGGTCATGTTTAAAACAAGAACGATAATGATATTCATGCTTAAAATCAGCAGAATCGTTTTTGCAAGGCTTCCGAGAATCTGTCCCATGGAACGCTGATCCTTGTCACGAAGATCGAAGATTCTTCTTACTACCGCGACAATGGCAAAGCAGAATGCAAGGACAATACCGAGAAGTGCCATACCCCAGTATACATTCGATACGGTATGATTCTGGAAGAACACATTGGCCAAGAAAACGGTATCTCCGTCGAAATATACTTTTCTGGCACCGGTGAATGCCTCCACTACCATGTCCATGATATTAATCAGCTTACAGAATGCGATGGCAATGTAATACAGCATTCTGTAAATCGTATTGTACAAAATCAGCTGAAGCAAATCGTCGCCGAAATTGCCGATCATGTTATCCGTAGCAAAACTGGCAATATCTTCGAGGCCGAATGCCAATATGGAACTCATTTGATTAAACAAAAGCATATGTTGCCCTCCGGGTTCTTACCGTTAACGAACCTTTAAGTTTTTACGTTGTATCATAATATAAGCCACCACGGCACCGATTACCGCTGCAATGATGATAAAGAACGCGATTCCGTTCACGTCCAGATAAATCATAATCGTGAAATCATAGGTTACACGGTTATCCGCATTATCCGTAACGATTACTCTGTATTTACCGCTCTGTGTGAGTTTGTTGGAGATGGTCTTGAATTCCTCTCCGTCCTTTGTAATAGCTACTCTGTCACTTTCGGTTAGTCCGGTAATGGTAACCGGTCCTCTCGCCTTTCCGTCTTCTTTCACACCTTCCAGAACTACCTGGGGAGGGGTGTGATCGACGCGGACATTCAGGAAATAGTTGATATCCGTTCTGTCGCAGGCGTATTCAATGGAGTAAACACCTTCCAGACTCATCGGAACGTACCGCGTTGTCCACTGAATGTCCTGTCCGTCGCAGGTAGCGGATTTTACGTGAAATCCGGACGGCATGTTATATCCTTCAATCCGGCCGGTTGCGGAAGAAATAATCGTAAAGGACATTACGGTTTTCTGCTTTCCGTCCACCGATGCCATCAGAGTATATTCTCCCGGGCTTTTCACGGTATTTCCTTCAAACGCAACCTCGTTTCCGTCCTGGTAAAGAACCGTCATAAGTTCCGTGGGAACATTGATGATTACGGGCTCGTTTACAATCATTCCGTCCGCCACGTTGGAAGTGATTTCAACTAAGCCGGTGCCGATGGGATAAACATAGGAACCGTAAGTGTAATCATAGTAGATACCGTTTGCAACTTCTTTGCGGCTCTGGTTGGCATCGTCGTATGCGATGGTCCCGCTTTCATCCACCGGAAGTCCGGTAAACGGATCCAGTCTGACCTCATCGTCCGCCCTTACACTAAGCGCATTCCAGGGAGCAACCAGGGTAAGAATTGCGCCACATAACACTATTGCAATGAATTTCGTTACTGTTTTTCGAATCATTATGCCTCCGCCGTTCCCAGAATGGTTTCGTTACGTTTCTGAATATCGTAAAATACTTCGTCCGCACGGAACATGTGGTTACGAAGCTCGCCCATGTCCATGGTTCCGATTTTATAATATTTACAAAGGTAACTCGGTGTGTACTTCGTCTTGAGCGGGAAGTTACCGAAGGTTACGATAATCGCATTACCCGTGGATTCCTTGTTGTTAAGTTTCTGCAACTCGGAAGGATAGATAAGCGGACGCACCTGAGTCTGACTTGATACGGAGAAGTCGCCGTCCTTTGCATTCATCGATGCGGATGTGGACGATGTCTTAACCGTCATGTTACCGCAAAGTTCGGAGAATTCCTTACAGGTACCGATATCATTCGAACCGATGAACATTTTCATACCACAGTTGGATTTGACAATGTCTGCAACCTGTTCGCCGTATACGTTGTTTAACTGGGAATAACTCTGTACCACCATGTTGAACCAGATCTTTCTGGAACGACCTACGGTAATCATCTTGTCGAATTTCTCAATCTTTGGCATGTTACCAAACTCATCGAGGATGAAATATACGTTTCTGGGAAGGGACAAATCTTCTCTGGAACTTGCCACCTTAATGAGGGCCTTGTACATACACAGGATGAATACGGCCGCCAGTCCGTGACGGGTATCTTTTTCATCCGGAATCTTAAGGAAAAGAGCCGTCGGTTCAAATGCAAACTGTTCCGCGTGAATGTCGGTTGCGGAAGTCAGACCGCAGATACCGCGGTCGTTAAACATATTCAGTTTGTCGAAGGTAATCGACATGTAGGAAGAAAGTGTGGTGTCCGCTGCGGAAAGTACCTGTCTTGAAAGGGTAACCGCCTGGGAAAGTGCATCTCTTCCTTCGAAGTATTCCTTCAATGCTGCGAATTCGTTCTCGGAATTCGTAAGAATCTTCGTTAAGTTAAAGAAGTTGAATCTGTCCTTGGTCATTCCCAGTTCAGGGTCTGCGCTGTCTTCAAGCATTGCAAGGCAGGTCGCCATAATAATGGATCTTGCACCCTTCTCCCAAACGGGGTCTTTCTCGTTTTCAATCGGGCAGATAACGGAGATTAAGTCGTTTAAATCTTCGTACATCTCGTCGAATACTTTCTGCTTTGCCACGGAGATATCATCCTGGCAGTGGGAAATATCCGCATAAGCCCTGCCTCTCCATTCCACCCATGCATCACCGTTTCTTGCAGGTCCGTCCACGGCGTTTAAATCCGGATAATCTTCCATATTGTCGCGGTGTGCGATAATCTCTTTTCCGGCATTTAAGTATTCCTGGTACATATCGTAAATACCGCCGAGAGGATTCCACCGGCTGGAGGAATAGGTATCACGCAGGTCAAGGAGCAGTACCTTGTAGCCGCGCTCTTTTAAATATTTGGAATGAAGGGAGAAAAGCTCGCCCTTCGGGTCTGTCATAATCATACTGCTTCCTGCCGCCGTAGCGCCGAGAAGCTGAATCATCGGGTTAATGAAAGTGGTTGTTTTACCGGAACCGGTAGCACCGATGATTAAGGAGTGCGCACCGGATAAGAAGTTAATCCGGAATGTACCTTTCTTGTCTACAAATGCGCGAACCGGGATACCGTCTTTTTTGCAGGTTGCAAGCTGCTGATAGGTATATCCCGGGAAGTATTTGTCGCGTTCCGCATCCGTTAAGAAACGGCTGTTTTCCAAAGCGCCTTCGGTTCTCGCCTTATCCCCCTGACGTTCCTTATAGGAACTTGCGGAAAGAAGCTTGAAATCCATGATGAAATAAATCAGCAGGCAGACAAACAGGAAAACCAGACCTGTCAGCCACGTGGAGGGTTCCAAAAGAATGCGGGGACTGAATACAACATTTTTTCCGGTAATAATACCCTCGATATTGTCATATAATGTTCTGGCGCAAAAACCGAGAATTGCGGTAAGTAAAATTCCGATTGCCGCATAAATTACAAGGAATACCGGTTTTTGTTCTTTGATTTTTTCCCAAATTCTCTTAAACATGAAGTTTCCAGCCTCTTCTTCGTTTAAAGTGTTGAAACCGACTCTTTGCCGTTCGAATCATAGCTATAATAATTCAGGCCCGATCCCGTTTTTCCCTTATAGGTAAAGCCGGACCCGTCGAATGCCTTAAATGTTGCTCCCGGCGTTATTTTAAAATATGCATTCCTGTCCTGAAGGCCCAGCGTACCGGCACCCGTTTCACTGTTAAAGTTGCTGTAAAATTTACCGACTCCGGAGTTAAGTCCGTATCCGAAGAATGTTCTTGCTCCGGAATGGTTTTCAAATACGCCCATGGATCCGATTTCGATACGGTTTGCGGCGAAAAGGCCGTAATTGATAATATTTCCGTTTTCAATTACCACCGTACCGTTTGCCGTACTGCCCAGGGTTTGTGATGTAAGTCCCGCAAGCACTCTTCCCGTCGGCATGATAATCAGGGTTCCGCCGTTTTTCAGGGTAATGTTTCCTGCAGCCAGTGTCGGGCTGAAAGGAATCATTGTTGCTCCCGGATGAACGATAATCGTTCCTTCGCACTCGATTTTACCGTTGTATAAGAAGTTGCCCTGAATGTTCAATACCGCATTGTCGGCAACCTTTAATGTTTTACCGTCCAGAAGGAAACAATCACTGCTGATTTTCTGTGTCTGACCGGACTGAACCGTGTAATCGGCAATCGCCGAGAAATTCTTTTGGGCAGCTGCGTAGATTCGGAAATAATCATAATGTCTGCCATCGGTGTTACCCTGAATTCTTGCGTCGCTTAGTTCAAATCTGGTATCTGTCCAGCCGGAACGGTTGTAGAAAATGTCATATGTGTAATACGTTACCGGTTTATTATCGACTTTCTGCGTACGTGCATGTCTGCGGATTGTAAAGGCGTCGCCGCTTCCCCTGATCTGGACGTCATTATAGTCGAGATAAATATATTTCCCGGTATCTTCTTTGTCTTTTTTACTGCCGACACGAATTTTATATTTCGGATTGTTTCCGTTATCTCCGTCGGTTCCGGAATAGACAAAATACGGACAGCCGAGGTAAGTTCGCGTAAGGAACGACGCTCCGGTGGAAATGTAGGAATCGACAAGGTTTGACTGGCCTTCCCAGTCTTTATTGAAAATAGAGGAGTATGCCGAATGATAATCCCATCCGCCTGCATCCCACTGAATCATGCCCCAGAAATTGCTGCGCGGAAGATCATCAAGTCTCGTCCATTCAACCAAAGCCATGCTGTTTCCGTACTTAATCTCGTCACCGCCGTTTTTGGGAACGGTGATTTTCGGAGTGTCCGCCAGGGAAATAAATGAACTTACTCCACTGAAAATCACGGTGGAACTGATTAAAAGAGCGCCTGAAACAGCCGCAAATTTCTTTCCGATTCCAAATAACTTATTCCTTTTGTCCGTAAGTAATGTATTCTTCATAACGTTAATCTTTCATGTTTGATACCTTCAGCTTTGTGTGTCTGCGGTCCGCAGACGGGGCGTCCCCCGTCTGGCAGACATAAGCTGAATTCAGTTTTTAATTCGAATTAAAGTCCCGAACCGGATGAGTTAGCGGTAACCCACTGGGTAAGGGGTCCGATTGCTCTGTTCAATACAAGAAGCAGAACAAAGATCAGTACGAAGCCGATAATGGCATTCTTAAGATGTGTTTTTGCTTTTTCACGATCCTGAGGCTCTTCTGCCTTGGCAAATTTAACGCCGAGAATAATGCAGAAAACAGAACCGAGAGCTCCGACGATACCAAGCAAAGGACCGGTAACCTTACGGATCAGCTGCTCAACAGGTGCCGTAATGTTCTGGAAATCCGGTGCCGTTGTTGCGGTCTGCTGCTGCTGTCCGTTACTTGCGTAAGCGGGAAGAGCAGGGATCAGCATAACCATAACGCCGATAAGCATGATTGCTAAAGCAATTTTTCCTTTGATGCTGTTCATTGTCTTCATCATTTTCCCTCCATGTTTCTTTCCCGGAGGACCATCCGGGGTGATTGGCCGTCCGCTCCTTTTTTCCCTGAGGAATAAGGGCGCAGAAAGACCGATGATGCATTTTATGTTTATAACAATAAAACACCGCGTCCAACAAATGTCCAACAAAAAGCAGACATTTTTAAAAAATATTTAAAATTTTTTATTCTTCCAGACTTCTGGTCACGTATGCCTCTGTCAGGCTCGCCCAGGAATAGGAACTTAAATACTCGCCGCGATAGGCATTAATGGCCTTGATATCGCCGTTAAGCATGCGGAACATGTCGCAATCCACTTTCTCCGGCACAAGTCTTAAAGTTCCCCGCTGAAACTCCACAATATCACTGATTCCGTAAGATTCAAGAGTCAGTTTTAAGCTTCGGATCATGACGTCAAGCTGTTTCTGCATTGCTCTGTCGTACATTCCTTCTTCCCAGAGAAGGGCAAAAGCCTCCGCTCTTGTTACACTGCCGCCCTGGCGATCCACAAGATATGCCAGAAGTTCCTTTGCTTTGGAACGGTTGAAGGTTACGGTCCGTCCGTCCACAATCACATCGAAATTGCCGAATGTCTTGACTTCCACGTGAACGCCGGACTGATTGTTTTCGACTTCCCTTGCGGATGCTTCCTGACGTGCGGAATTATAGGCATGCTCGATTTCTTCCTCGAGACGGTCCTTTCCGACAGGCTTTAACAGATAACCGGATGCATGCATCGCAAATGCTTCCACGGCATATTCGGAATACCCCGTCAAAAAAATGATTGCGGTATCCGGACAGCGGCTTTTGAGTTCCACGGCCAGTGCAATACCGTTCATCTCCGGCATGTCGATGTCCAAAAGTGCCACGTCCGCCGTTTCATCATCGAAATAGCGAAGCGCATCTCTTGCGTCCGTGAACCCGATTGCATCGTCCACCATGGACAGCGATTTTAACATTGAAAGAGTTAAATCCAATACCAGTTTTTCATCATCAACGCAGACTACTTTCACTTAATCTTCCTCCTTTTCCGGGATACGCATGGTGATTTTGGTTCCTACGTCGAGCACGCTGTTTACCTCGAAGGTGCCGCCGCAGAGGGTCTCTATTCTTTCTTTCACATTACGAAGTCCGATGTGGGACCTTCCGTTTTCGTCTTCCCTGTCGGGGGTGTCGAAATCCGGTACAAATCCTTTGCCGTTATCTTCAATCTCGATAACATGACAATGGTCTTCGTAATAGGTTCTGATGTCAATAATGCCTTCCTTGCGGATGCGGACACCGTGGCGGATGGCATTCTCCACCATGGGCTGCAGGGTCAGGGCGGGCAGGCGGAACGAAGAATCCAGAATCTCGTAATTGATTCGTATGGACGGAAATCTCACCTGTTCTATTTCCGCATAAATCCTGGTATGTTCCATTTCCTTGTCGAAGGGAATCAGATCCTCCTGGTCCAGAGAGTCAATATTCTGCCTTAAATAAACACCGAACTGCTGCGTAATATCCGCTGCTTTCTCCGGATTTGTCAGGCAAAGTGCCTGGATGGTCGATAAAGTATTGTATAGAAAGTGCGGCTGAATCTGGGAAATCATGATACGGATTCTCTGCTCCGCCATCAGCGCCCTTTCGTGCTTTCGTACAAACTGCAAATGCAGCCAGATATAGTAAAATACACAGCTCGTTACCATGGTAACGGTAAGGAAACTTAAATTATAGGTTCCGTTCCAGTACAGATCCGCGACAACGGCCAGGACAATGAACACACTGCAGGCAATGGGAATAATTCCCTCCAGACTTCCCTTCATCCGGATATGTTCGCGAACCGTCAGGAAGGTCAGGTACGCAAGGTACGAAAATCCTACCACGAATGCGGAGAATCCGAACGGCCCCCTGCGGAAGGCACCGTCTTTTATGGTAAACGCCAGATCGGTGAACAGTGCCGTGGAATATATTGCGGCATTAACCGCAATCGGAATCCAGTATATCCACGGTGCCTTAAAATCATCCACAATCAGAATGAAAATTGCCAGAACCGAAGGTCTTAACGTATAACCCAGGATCGAAGCAATGATTCTTACAATGTCCGGCGCATCATCCGGCTGTGCAAAATCGAGAACCAGAATGATGAAAACCAGAACAACGATGGTAAGAAGCCTTCTTCGCTTCTTAACATCAAGGTAGGAATCCAGGCTGACCGCAAAGGTCAATCCAAACAGCTGCACAACGCATGGCCATATTTTAAGTATAATGTCCTGAGCTTCTTTTGCCATTCTTTCTTTTTTCCCTGTTCCCGAAAGCCGTTTTATTCTTTTCCCGTTATGTACCGTGCCACGTAAATGCCGCTTGCCGAGGCATGCGACAGAGAGTGGGTCACTCCGGAGCCGTCTCCGATGACGAAAAGTCCCCTGTGACAGGTCTCGAGGTTCTTCGAAAGCTCCACTTCCATGTTGTAGAACTTGACCTC
>DLBG01000074.1 GCA_002494135.1 Lachnospiraceae bacterium UBA7027 | reverse complement strand
GATGGGTTTGTCTGTAGTCTGAGAGGGTGCTGTTTAAAGCACCCTCTTTTATGTTTGTATATCTTTATCGGTTGTCTAAGCTAAATTTACTTCCCGAATTTTCCAATCAGGTACTCGGGTCCGTACCACGGAATCAATATCCACTTCGTGGGAAAAACGTGCTAAAATCAATACAAATTTTAGAAAAAAGGAGTACATAAAATGGAATTATATAAAGGCAGACCTGAAAACCCGGACGGAAGATTGCCGAGGGAGGTCAGGACGTACGATTACCTCGACGGTCTCGGAATCGATTATGAACGCACGGATCACGAACCGGCCAACAATATGGAAGCCTGCAATAAGATTGACGCGGTGCTCGGAGTTCTGATTTGTAAGAATTTATTTCTCTGCAATCGCCAGAAGACCAATTTCTATCTGCTGATGATGCCGGGCGATAAGAAATTCAAAACGAAGGAGCTGTCATCGCAGATTAATTCGGCAAGGCTGTCCTTTGCCGAACCGGAAGATATGCTGAAATATCTTGATATCGAGCCGGGCGCGGTCAGCATCATGGGACTTATGAATGATAAAAATCATGCGGTGCAGCTTCTGATAGACGAAGATGTGCTGAAAGATGAGTATCTTGGCTGTCATCCCTGTGTATGCACATCAAGTCTGAAGATGAAAACCAAAGATGTCATTGAGAAGTTCCTGCCTGCAACGGGACATAATTTTACGACGGTGCATCTGGTGGGAGAGGATTGAAGAAATCAGCACGTATTATGAATCCAGCCCGGCCTTGTGAGCCTGACTGTGCTGATACTCTCTGGGGATGATATATTCCCTGCCGTTTTTTATGAGCTTTGCACCTGTCTGATGATAATAGAAGGATACACCATATTCTTTGCACTGTTCTTTAAGGCTTAAAACCCAGTCATAATTGCACGGTCTGGCAAACGGTCCCGATTCCCCGCCGACGGAGACATTCTGTATGCCGGACAAGTACTTTTCCAAGTGTATTTCCTCCAGTAACGGTTCTGTCATAACAGCCCTGTTTACCATGGGAATCGAAAGATAAACAGGAAGTCTTTCATCCGCCATTTGCTGATTTTCGCAGGTGACCGCTATGGTAACATGATTCCATCCGTCATTCCAATCCCTGGGTAGATTTTGTAAAATCCTTTCCGGCCGTTTTGTTATCATAAAGAACGTACAATCGGAGCGTGTACGAATCATATCCCATGCATCGCTCCGCCAGGAATCCGCATCCTTATGAAAAAAATCAGAAGAGAAGCAGGTAAAGAAATGAGATCCGGAAGGAACCTTGTAATATCCTTTATACTCGCCGGTACGCAGTTTCCGGACAGGCAGGTTAAAACTGCCTGTTTTCCTGACGATTGAAGCATCCCGCCCTACCGCTTCATCTTTTCGAAACATATAGCAGTGTGCACATCCCGGACTGACACGCGTACAGCCGTGCCACAGATTCCACATAAGAGTTTGTGGTGAACGGGTATCCGGCATATTGTCTGAAAACAGTCTTAATTGTTCCATAAAACTTCTAATCCTCTATTTCTGGCATTTACTTTGTGCCGGTAATAATTCCCCCTGCAATCCCGATTTTATAAGCATATTATAGCGGGTAAAGGATCTTTGCGGCAAGATGCGCCAGAATTTAAACTGTTTAGAACAGCAGAGAAGAATGAAAAACGGTGACAGATGAGGTATAATGTGATGGAGTCAGTTTAAAACGATGTGGAGGGGAGCCTTCAAATGAACTGCAAGGAAACAGCTGAAAGGAGATTACACCCATGCAATTCGAACAATTACAAAAAGATATGATTGCGGCTATGAAAGCCCATGATAAACCGAGAAAGGAGTCCATTTCCGTATTGGTTTCCGCGGCAAAAAAGATTGCCATTGATAACGGATGCCGTGATGCGATTTCGGAAGATATCGTAAATCAGGCGATTTTAAAGGAATTAAAAAGCGTAAAAGAGCAGATTGATACCTGCCCGAAGGAGAGAACCGATCTTCTTGAGGAATATAACGCAAGACTTGCGGTATTCGAAGAATATGCGCCGAAGATGCTATCTGCCGAAGAGGTAGAGGCTGTCATTAAGGAGAAATTCGCCGATGTGATTGCAACGAAGAACAAAGGCCAGATTATGAAGACGGTTATGCCGGAACTGAAAGGCAAAGCAGACGGAAAGGTCATCAATGAAGTTGTGGCAAAGCTTTGTCAGTAAAAAGGTAGTCCTAGCATACCTCAAAGGTGAAGGAGGGATGATGGTATTCTCCTTTACACATAATTATCTTAACATATTTACCCGGCATGGTTGACAAAAAGAAAAGAGTATGTTTTAATAACATCGTTATGTAACGCTGTTATGTGAAATGCGTCTGTTTTGGGGATAAAAAATCGGGGATTACGGTATGAAAGAAAATGTCGATTACGAAAAAAGAGAATTACTGATTCAGGCAGCCAAAGAGGAGTTTTTGGAGAAGGGGTATAACAAGGCATCCCTTCGAAGCATCTGTTCCAAAGCGGGAATGACAACAGGCGCTTTGTATTTTTTCTTTGAAAACAAGGAAGATCTGTACGAGGAGATTACCGGCAGTGCGAAGAAGGAATTAAGAAATCTGATTCAGGAACACATCGCGGAAGATAAAGAGGCGATGAAATCCATCACCGATATCAGCCAGATGTTTGCGGATCATTCTTCCGAAGCGGATATGTTCATTGAGTGCATCTATCGCAATTACGACAGTTTTATGCTGATTCTTTCGGGTTCCAAAGAAGGAGAGTATGAAGCCTGCATAGATGAATTCGTTAAAATAACGGAATCGTCTTCGACGGAACTTATGAAAGCGTCCAAACTGTTCAAGCCCGATCCTTTCATGAGCCACTGGATTGCACATACGATTGTCGATTCATTCGTTCACGTCGTAACACATGAACCGGATGTGAAGAAAGCGAAAGTAAAGATGCGATTTATCCTAAACTTCATTGTTCGCGGATGGACGTCCCTTCTTGTAAATAATCAAATGTAAAACAGCATCCCGTTTCCTGGTAAAGCGAAAAAAATGCTTATTCGGAAACGGGAATTAAAATAACAAATACATAACATTGTTATGTAAAATACGGAGGAAGAAATAATGTATCTGGAAATCAGGAATGTCAAAAAAAGTTACGGCGAAGGAGGAAGCTACGTACAGGTTTTAAAAGGCGTAAATACCGGCGTGGAAAAAGGCCAGATGTGCGTCATTCAGGGAACCTCCGGTTCCGGCAAATCCACCCTTTTAAACTGTATCGGGGGTCTTGATACCATGGATTCCGGTTCCATCATCGTGGACGGAACGGAGATTTACGGAATGAAGAACAAAACCCTTTCGGAGTACAGAAGAGCAAAGCTTGGGTTTATTTTTCAGTTTTACAACCTGGTTCCGAATCTGACCGTCAGAGAGAATATTCAGGTCTGTGAATATTTATCCCCCAATCCGCTCCGGATGGAGGAATTGCTGGACGTTCTGGGGCTGACCGAACATCAGAACAAGTTCCCGTCGCAGCTTTCCGGCGGACAGCAGCAGCGGTG
>DLBG01000058.1:4706-39972 GCA_002494135.1 Lachnospiraceae bacterium UBA7027 | reverse complement strand
ACTTGGGGGTAGCATATCAAAACGCCTCGGGGTTTTCTTTTGCAAAAAATGAAATTTACTTAGTCCATTACGTAAGGCATCAAAGCTACGTGACGTGCGCGCTTTACTGCTACGGTAAGCGCTCTCTGATGCTTTGCGCAGTTTCCGGTAATTCTTCTGGGAAGAATCTTACCTCTTTCGGATACGTATCTCTTTAACTTTGCTGTATCCTTGTAATCAATCACATTATCTTTTCCACAGAACACACAGACTTTTTTTCTTCTGTGTACTCCACCTTTTCTTCTCATAGGAGAATCGGTCTTATCTGTCTTTACAAAAGCCATAATATTGCCTCCTTAATGAAAACTGTCAACTTAGAACGGCAATTCTGCGGATGTATCGTTATCAAACTTCATGAAGTCATCGTCTCCACCGCTCTTACCGTCTCCGGCATCGCCGGAATTGCCTGCGAATGCATTGCCGGATGCAGCATTTTTGCTTTCCGCAAACTCCTGCTCCTCGGCAACAACTTCTGTCGTGTATACCTTCTGTCCCTCTTTGTTGGTATAGCTTCCGGTCTGAATTCTGCCGGATACAAGAATTTTCGTTCCTTTATGCAGATACTTCTCTGCAAACTCTCCCTGCTTACCGAACGCAACGATATTAATAAAATCGGTGTTGTTCTCGTCATTTCTGGAGAATCTTCTGTCTACTGCCAGGGAATACTTCGCCACAGCCGTGGGATTGTCCCCCTGTGAGTAACGAACCTCGGGATCACGGGTCAAACGGCCCATCAGTATCACTTTATTCATATTTACCTACTTTCTATTGCTCGTCCTGTCTAACGCACAAATATCTGATTACGCCGTCCATGATACGAACTCTGTTTTCGATTTCGATGGGTGCGGTCGTTTCAGCCTCGAAGTGGATGAAATAGTAGTACGCTTCCTTCATCTTCTGGATTTCGTAAGCAAGTTTCTTCTTGCCCCAGTCATCCACATCTGTGATCGTACCACCGAATCTCTCGATGAGAGCTTTGCACTTGTCTACAATTGCAGCTCTTCCCTCGTCTTCGAGTTTAGCATTGACAACAACGCATAATTCATACTTGTTCATGCTAGTTACCTCCTTTTGGTCTCTGGCCCACTGTCTTTGCAGCGAGCAAGGAATTTTACATCACGGAGTTACAGTTTAGCATAAAACCCCCGTGTTTTCAAGCATTAAAATCAAAGTTGGGAGAAAACCTCGCCGATTTTTCCGTGAAGTACTAAATCTGCCCGGCTGTCCCTAGATGTTGCGGACAGATTCACAAGTACAAGCTTCTTTCCTCTGTAATAATCAACCAGACCTGCTGCCGGATAAACCACCAGCGAAGTACCTCCGATAATCAGCACATCCGCATTAGCAATATAGCGGATTGATTTCATCATGACATCGTCGTCGAGGCCTTCCTCGTACAAAACAACGTCCGGTTTGATGATGCCTCCGCATTTCGGGCATTTGGGAACCAGATCCTCTGCTTCGTTCATTCTCTCCTTAATTGCCGCAAAATCAAAGAATTCCCGGCACTTCATGCAGTAATTTCTCTGCACGCTTCCGTGAAGTTCCAGCACTTCCTTACTTCCGGCCATCTGATGAAGACCGTCGATATTCTGTGTGATTACGGCCTTTAATTTCCCCTGCTTCTCCCACTCGGCAAGTTTTAGGTGTGCGGCATTCGGCTTTGCACCTTCCACAAGCATTTTGTCCGAATAAAATTTATAAAATTCGGGCGTATTGCGCATGAAGAATGTGTGACTGAGAATGGTCTCCGGCGGATAATCGTATTTCTGATGATACAGTCCGTCCACGCTTCGAAAATCCGGAATTCCGCTCTCCGTAGAGACTCCCGCTCCTCCGAAAAAGACAATGTTATCACTTTCGTCTATCCATTTTTTTAATGTTTCCAAACCTTCCATAATTCGTACCCCCTTGTCTTTTCATTATACATCATCTTCCAAAAAGAATCTTATTTTTATGAGGCAATATGTTATAATGTTTTTTGTAGGGCCGGTTTATGCCGGCAGGCAATTTTGTAATGTAAAAGGAGACCGTTATGCTGCTTGCGTATTATCTGGTAATGATGATTCTTTCCGTGCTTCTTTCCTTTGGCTATGCCATACTCTGGAAGAAGGAACGAAGCACTCCTTTAACAATTCTCTTTGCGATTTTTCCTCTTTCAAACATCGGATATCTGATTTACTCCCTGTCCGAGAACCTGGAAGAAGCTCTGGGTGCGGAACGCTTCATTTATCTGGGCGGCTGTTTTGTCGGATATTTTATGATGGCACTGATTCTGGAATACTGCAAAGTAGAGATTCCGAAAGCTTTCCGGATGATTTATTTTACTTTGTCCGGAATACTTTATCTGGGTGCGGCGTTTAACGGCTACCTTAACGTTTTCTACCTTTACGTATATTTCCACCGGGAAGACGATCTCGTTTATTTAACCCGTGGAACCGGCTTCATGTTCTACGGATTCTTTGCTCTTAACTTTGTATACATGCTGATGAATTTCACAATTCTGATTTACAGCCTGGTAAAACAAAAAGAGGTTTCCCGCCTGATTGTTTTCCTTTTCCTGGCGGCCGAACTGGCTCTGGGCGGTGCCTTTGTCGTTGAACAGTTTTTCTTCGAAGATATCCATTTCTGTGCCGCAGCTTATGTGTTTGCACAGATTCTCCTGCTTGTGTATCTCTTAATCGGAAAACGCTATGATGTAAGCCTTGCGGAAGACGACACCTTTGGTCCCGTTTCCGAAACCGGTGTAATGATTTTCGATAAATCCTTCCACTATCTCGGCAGCAACGAAAAAGCAAAGGATATCATTCCCGAACTTATGGAAATCAAAGTAGACACCTCCGCTATGCATGACGGCTTCTTAAAAGAGTATCCCGGGGAATGGCTGAAGGAATACAAGAACACTTCAAGAGGCTCCGCAACCTACTCCAAAGGTCATATGACGTATAATGTGGATGTGGAACTCATGGATGAAGGTCCTTTAAAGAATATCTATCGCATCTCCTTATGGGAACAGAAAAATCATCCTTCTGCATATGAGGCGGAGGAATAGAATTCGAAACCTGTATTTCAATAAAACAGCATCAAAAAGAGCACCCGCAAGGGTGCTCTTTTCTTACGTTTGAAACAGATTCCGGATATCCTGTCTGCATCACATCTGGTGCCTTACAATTTTATATTCGTCCCCGCACTGATAATAGGGACACTGATAATGTGAATCGGTATTTAAGCGAATATAATCATCCTCGTCCATACTGACGCAGCAGACATATTCTTCCTCGTCATCATCATATACGTAATTGGCACATTCTTCACAACAAATATCCATAACTTACCTCAACGGTATAATACGGGGTCTTCCGTCGTCTTCGGAGTCGGAATCCTTCTTTTCGGGTTCGGGAGCTTTGCCCATGGACGCCTGACGATTTAACTGCGCGGTTTCTTCCTGCGTCATCGGACGGGGCGTGGGTTTCCTTCCCTGGAAAAGATCTTTCTTCTCGCCGGGTGCCGCCGCGGGTGCGGGAGCTGCAGGTGCACCTGCCGGTCTCGGACCGGGTGCGGGCGCGGGAGTTCCGGGCATTGCAGCACCGGGAGGTACTGCTCCGGGAACGGGAGCCGGTCTTCTTGCCGCTCCGGTTCTTCTTTCAAAAATCAGAATAATCTGGGTAATGGGCACGGAACCGTTTGCCGCAAGTCCGCCGGTAACTCCGCCGTAGCCTGCAACCTGGCTCTTGCCGATTACGTTACAGAAGGAATTCGCAAGTCTCCAGCCTTTCTCCGCATAAACCTTCAGCTGGGAGTTTAACTTTTCACCGCTGATGGTACCGTCGGAATTGCTGGCAATAATTTCAGCACGGTATTCGAAAGCGTCGTTAACCTTCTTTAAAGTCTCCTGTTTCTGTTCTTCCTGTGAACGATTCACGGTCACGTTCGTATTCATCAGATTCTGGATACTGTCAACGAATTCCGCTTTTCTCTTATACTCGGTCGCGTCTCTGAAAGGTGCATCAATATCAATAATCGCACCGCACTTTAAACAGCTGTTGGCCTCAAGTGCCTGCGCGGATAATTCCGCACCGCATACTTCACATTTCATATGATAACCCCCCATAATTCACTTAGTAGATACTTTATTATTATATCATTTCGCTTCCGTTGTGTGCACCCCGTTTTGAAAGAATTTTACACGGCCGCAAAGATATTTAAGTAACGAATCCGTGTACTTTTTATGGAGTCGTTCACCGAATAAGCGTGCTTCTCCAAATCTCCGCAAACCGCCCCGCTCAGACCCTGGCGTGTCAGTTCCGCGATGATTGCCCCCGCAATCTCTTCCACGGTGTTGGCTTTCTTTAAGGCCAGTTCCTTATCATTTCCCGTCGTTAACAGAAATACGAAAGATTCCTCGAGTCCGGATAAAATCTCCAGATCCCGCATTCCTCGAAATGCCCATTTATAATAGGGCATCAGCCGGTGGTTTAAGGAATACACCACCTGCATTCCGCTCTTTACAAACTCGTAAAGAGCCATCTGCGCCGCGCCTTCCTCCCCGCGGTTTGTTAAACGGTAGTAATTATACTGTCCGGCCTGTGCCATGGTCAAAAGATGGCCGGAGATTTTCTTCTTTCGCACATCCTCCGGCATGGCAGTAAGGCTCTGTCGTATGGCGGTAAATGTTCCGGAACCGTCATAAAACAGTTTTCCGTTCGTTACCTCCAGAATGGAATTCTCCGGCAGTCTTAACCAGTCCTCCTCACTTAATTCCCCGAAAGGGTTCCCCAGACGCGCGGTCAAAAACTCATCAAGCCTTACCACGCCGTGTCGGTTTCCTCCCACCGGTTGAACGGGTGTTTTCGTATACCCCATGAATTCCTTCGGAAGTTTTGCGTATGCGCGCTCTAAGCGAAACGCGGTTTTGGAATCCATAAAAGTCTCGCCCGGAATAAAAATCGTAAATCCGGGTTCAAAGTCATGATCCTTTGAAATCTCATCATCGTATCCGAAGCATTCGGATCCGCTTCCCACAAGCCCCACGGCTATCTGATTCCGAATGTCCGCGAACTCCTGCATAAGCATCTGTTCGCCAAACTGTTTATAATACTCTTCCGCAAGTGTCAGTCCGTTCATGATATATCCTTCTTTTTCATATATGCTGCTTTGTGCGAAACTACCCCTGTGCCCTCTCGTCGGAAAGGATCTTTGCCACTCTCTCATCGAGAATGATCTTCGTCATAAAATGTCCGTAATATCCGAAACTCGGTGCGCATTTTTCCGCAACGAACGCGTAATATCCGTTTCTCGGCAGGCTCTCGTCTTCCAGACATTCTTCCGCCTTTACGACGAGTGCATCCGTTTTTTCTTCCCACTCCGCATCGGTAAACTTTTTCGCGTATTTTTCATCCGCTTTCATACGGTCATAAACATCTGCCATGTTTAAATAGGTGATTGCGGATTCCAGTTTTCCGTTCGTTACTTTCTGCATGGTCTGAAGGGCCTTTTCGTAACTTGAAAGCGCCTCTTCGTAACGTCCGACATCGAGAAGCGCAAGTCCCGTGTTGTTGTATAGTCCTCCGAGTCTACCGTCATCTTCCGGCAGTTCTTTTTCATAGATTTCCCTGGCTTTTTCAAAAAGCGGAATTCCCTTTTCTGCCCTTCCGAATGCTTTGTAGACGGTTGCGGAATTGATATATGTGGTTGCCGCCGTAACGGTCCCCCCCATTTCAAGACGCTCCACCAGCCGCAGTGCATTCTCTGCACAGTTTAGGGCCGTTGCCTCGTCTCCTAGTTTACGGTAAAGTCCCATGGATTCGTTGTAAAGACTCAGTTCTCCGCGCAGGTTGTTGTTTGCCTTCGCATCATCCAGCCAGTAACGCAAAAGTTCCTTCGCTCCTTCAAAATCCTTTGTTTCCACGAAACGATCCAGTTTTTCGAGTATCCTTGCATAATCCATGTGGTTTCCCCTCTGCCTTACGGTTCAATGATTCCGTTTCGGTAAGCGCTTAAAAGATTGGTCAGGTCGTTAATTTCTTCTTTCAGTCCTTTTCCGATATCGGTATCTTCCACGTACATCCTGCGTTCAAAATTTTCGACCGTCAGTGTATCGGAAACGATATCCGTTTCGCGGCGGATTGCATCGTCCTTGCTTTCGAACTGCTCATGTTCCACCAGCCACATACCGTGGGAATCGATGGCAAGCGTATATCCCGCGATACCGGTCTTGGCATGGTAGGCCTTGGAAAAACCGCCGTCGATCATTAACACTTTTCCGCCGGCGCGAATCGGGGTCTGTCCCTTCTTCGTTTCTACGGGAACATGGCCGTTGATAATATGGGAATGTTCTCCCGTAAGTCCGAACTCTTTTAAAATCGCCGATGCCACATTCTCGTCATTTTCGATGTATCGGTAATAGGCATCTTTCTTTTCCGTATGCGTTTGTTTGTCTTCAATAAACAGCCGTTCAAAGGTCGTCATCTTACTACGTCCGTAGGACGGTGACTTCGGGCCGCACCAGAGATACCAAAGAACATCTCCTCCCTTTCTCTGTTCCGGACTTCCGGAAGGTGCATAGAATCCCTTCCTTGCATAGGATTCCAGTAAATCGTACATTTCTCTTCCGCAGCTTTCCTTTCCGCCGACTAAGGAGTGCTTAAACGTTGCATCTTCATTTAACGGAACGCAGCCGTGATAGAGCAGATTTCCGTTGTAAATGCGGTAAAGGGAACCCTTTTCATATAGTAGCCGTATGTGCTTTTTTAATTTCTCGCTGTTGGTAAAGCCGTAGATTAACTGCTTCATTACCTGATCTTCTTCCGGACTTAAGCGGTACGGATCCTTTGGATCCACAGTCGGAAAATCGCAGTCCAGAAGCGGATACTCTTCCTCCCCGATTCGAACGGTTTTCTTTGTAAAATCGATTTTATCCAAAAGCCTCTGGTTATCCATTTCGAAGTCGGGATTGCGTCCGATAATCTGCCCTTCTACCTTGAACTGAATCATCGTAATGGCTTTATACATCTGGCTTTCGATTTTAGCCAGATTGAAAAATTCGCCCCGGTTGTTCTCTTTTAAATGAAAACCGGAAAGGTCCACGTTTTCGTACTGCTTCATGGCGAATGCGGCGAGCGGCAGAAGATTGATGCCGTATCCGTCCTCAATCACGCTTAAATTTCCGTAACGGACGGACATACGAATCACGTTTGCGATGCATGCGGGGTTGCCACAGGCAGCTCCCATCCAGACCACATCGTGATTTCCCCAGACTACGTCCACGGAATGGTATTCGCAGAGTTTGTCCATAATAATATGAGGGCCGGGTCCTCTGTCATAGATATCTCCCACGATGTGCAGATGGTCCACCACAAGACGCTGGATTAAGTTACAAAGGGTGATAATTACGGAATCCGCCACGCCGACATCCACGATGGAGCGAAGAATCTCCTTGTAGTAGCGCTCCTTATCATAGATTTCCTCTTTCTCCGTAATCAGTTCCTCTACGACATAGCGGTACTCTTCCGGAATGGCACGGCGAACCTTGGAACGCGTATACTTGGAAGAAACGCGTTTTACCACGTCCACCAGATACTGTAGTGTTTCCATGTACCAGTCGTCCCACTCTTCCGGCCGGATGCTCTCTCTTAAGAGTTCCAGTTTTTCCTTGGGATAATAAATCAGTGTAGTGAGCATTTTCTTGTATGCTTCGTCCTTTTTGGACCCGATTACCGCTTCGACCTTACGTTTGACCGTACCCGAACCGTTTTTTAAAACATGAAGAAACTGCTCATCCTCTCCGTGAATATCGGTTAAGAAGTGTTCTGTCCCTTTTGGCAGTGCAAGAATCGCCTGCAGGTTAATGATTTCCGTAGCAGCGGACTGCTCTGTCGGAAAACGTTTGGACAGTAGTTTCAGATATTTTTGATGATGATCGTTCATTTGCTTTCCCCCAATCGAATGATAACCCTTTTCTATTATACCAAAAAGCTTCCCTCATAACGAGGGAAGCTTTTGATTTTACGTTTTCATTCTTCATTATTTTAAAACTTCCAGCCGGCAGATTGCCTTTTTTAATGCAATGGTGGCACGATCCACGTCCGTTTCCGGCTTGATATGGGAAAGACGGACTTCCGCACGGTCTTTCGCTGCCTGCGCACGTCTTTCGTCGATTTCCGACGGCCACTCCACAAGTTCCGCAAGAATGGTAACCTTATCCGGAAGAATCTCCGCAAAACCGGCATGCAGCGCGGCATTTCTCGGTCCTTCCGTTGTGGTAATGGTAAGGATGCCCGGATCAATAATCACGGTAAGGGGAATGTGTCCCTTTAAGACGCCGATTTCCCCTTCGGTGGTATTAAATTCCACCATGGTAACCTCGCCCTCAAAGAAAACTCTCTCCGGAGTGATTATTTTCAGTTGGATTAAATTTCCGTCACTCATTTATGCCTGCTGCTTTCTTGCGTTTGCACGCTCTACCACTTCATCGATGGTACCTGCATTTAAGAAGTCACCTTCGGGAATATCGTCATGCTTGCCTTCCAGAATTTCCTTAAATCCACGGATGGTCTCGGAGATGGGTACATATTTTCCTTCCAGACCGGTAAACTGTCCCGCTACGAAGAACGGCTGGGAAAGGAATCTCTGAATCTTTCTCGCACGACTTACGGTAAGCTTGTCGTCTTCGGAAAGTTCATCCATACCGAGGATGGCGATGATATCCTGTAATTCTTTATATTTCTGCAATACTTCCTGAACACCGCGGGCTACCTGATAATGCTCCTGGCCTACGATACGGGGATCGAGGATTCTGGAGGTGGACTCAAGAGGATCCACGGCGGGATAAATACCGAGCTCCACGATGGCACGGGACAAAACGGTGGTTGCATCCAAATGTGCGAAGGTCGTTGCCGGTGCCGGGTCGGTTAAGTCGTCGGCAGGAACGTATACGGCCTGAACGGAAGTAATGGAACCGTTTTTGGTGGACGTGATTCTCTCCTGCAGGGCACCCATTTCCGTCTGCAGCGTAGGCTGATAACCTACTGCGGAAGGCATACGTCCGAGAAGAGCGGAAACTTCGGAACCTGCCTGGGTGAAACGGAAAATATTATCAATGAACAACAGCACATCTTTTCCGCCTTTGTCACGGAAATACTCAGCCATGGTAAGACCGGTAAGTCCCACTCTCATTCTTGCTCCGGGGGGCTCGTTCATCTGTCCGAACACCATGGTGGTTTTATCGATAACGCCGGATTCCTGCATTTCATGGTAAAGGTCGTTACCCTCACGGGTACGTTCCCCTACACCGGTGAATACGGAATATCCGCCGTGCTCTGTTGCAATGTTACGAATCAGTTCCTGAATAAGTACGGTTTTACCTACGCCGGCACCACCGAAGAGTCCGATTTTACCACCCTTCTGGTAGGGGCAGAGAAGATCGACAACCTTGATACCGGTTTCAAGAAGTTCAGTCTCCGTTGCCTGTTCCTCGAAGCTGGGAGCAGGTCTGTGAATCGGTTCATAGCTTACTCCTTCGGGAGCGGGCTTGTTATCAATGGGATCACCGAGTACGTTAAAAATTCTTCCCAGCGTATTCTCGCCCACAGGCACCGAAATCGGATTGCCGGTAGCGATTGCTTCCATTCCGCGAACCAGACCGTCCGTAGGGCCCATGGCAATACATCTTACAATGTCGTCGCCTAAGTGCTGCGCTACTTCGATGGTCAGCTTCTTTCCGTCTTTTAAGGGAATCTGGATTGCTTCGTTGACTTCGGGCAGATGTCCCTCTTCAAACTTTACATCCAAAACCGCACCGATAATCTGTGTGATTTTTCCTGTGTTCGCCATTCTAATCGTCCTCTCTTTGTTCTTTATCCGACAAATACGGTTCGCTTACGCAATCCTTATGAGATCGCTTCCGCACCCGCGATAATCTCGGTAAGTTCCTGGGTAATGGAACCCTGTCTTGCGCGGTTGTATTTTAAGGTCAGGGAAGAAATCATTTCTTCCGCATTGTTAGTCGCATTGTCCATTGCCTGCATTCTCGCACCGTTCTCGCTGGCGGTTGCCTCGATTAACGCTCCGTAAAGCAGGGAAGATACGTACTTCGGAATAATCATGCCGAGCGCATCCACGTCGTCGGGTTCGAAGTTCATAATCAGTGCATCGTCATCCGACTGTGAATCATCGTCTCCGATCAGTTCATCCTCGGGAAGAATCGGAAGAAGTTTCAGCATCGTCGGTACATGGCTTACGGTATTCTTAAAATTGGTGTAAGCCAAGTAAATCTCTCCGATTTCACCTTTCTCCATCCGACGCATGAGACGATCGCAGAGTTTCTTCGTGTCTGCATATTCGTACTCATCCATTAAGTCGGACAAATCCTCCGCAATATAATATCCTCTTCGCTCTAACAGCTCACGGCCCTTTTTACCGATTGCGTAAATCTCCAAATCTTCTTTCTTAAAATCCGACTGTGTAATCAGCTTCATTACATTGGAGTTGTATCCGCCCGCGAGTCCGCGGTTGGAAGTGATGACGATTACCGCCTTTTTCTCACACTCCTGCTTTTTGGTGTAGATTACGTCGAGATTTCCGGATTTGGAAAGCAGGCTCTTCACTGTTAAATACATGCTGTGAAAATATGTTTTTGAGCGAAGCGCACGATCCTTTGCCCTCTGCAGTTTTACCGTGGAAACCAGTTTCATGGCCTTGGTAATCTGCTGTGTGGATTCCACACCGGCACGACGGCGCTTAATGTCTCTCATGGAAGCCATAGCTTATCCTCTAGAATTCGTCGCTGATATCTTCTTTGTATTCCTCGATTGCCTTGACAAGTTTTGCCTCGGTCTCATCGGAAATCTGCTTCTCTTCGCGGATTGCCTGAGGAATTTCGGGATACTTGGTATCCAGGAAATCGAAAAGTCCGTTTTCGAAATCGGTGATTCCGGCAACCGGGATATCCAGAAGGTACTTTCTGGTCGCTGCGAAGATAATAATAACCTGGTACTCAACCGGCATGGGTTTGTACTGCGGCTGTTTTAAAATCTCTTTGATTCTCTCGCCCTGTGCAAGCTTTTCCTTGGTTGCGTCATCCAGTTCGGAACCGAACTGTGCAAATGCCGCAAGCTCTCTGTACTGTGCCAGCTCCACACGGATGGGCGCGGCAATTTTCTTCATGGCCTTAATCTGCGCCGCACCACCTACTCGGGATACGGAAAGACCTGCATTTACCGCGGGACGGAAACCTGCGTTGAACATTTCGGTCTCTAAATAAATCTGTCCGTCGGTAATGGAAATAACATTCGTCGGAATATAGGCGGATACGTCACCTGCCTGGGTCTCGATGATGGGAAGTGCGGTTAAGGATCCTCCGCCGTACTCCTCGCTCATTCTTACCGCACGCTCAAGAAGTCTTGAATGCAGGTAAAATACATCGCCGGGGTATGCCTCACGTCCGGGCGGACGACGAAGCAGTAAGGACAGGGTACGGTAAGCGGTAGCGTGTTTGGATAAATCGTCGTAGATTACAAGTACGTCTTCGCCGTTTTCCATCCATTCCTCGCCGATGGCGCATCCTGCGTAAGGTGCAATATACTGAAGCGGTGCAAGCTCCGATGCGGTGGATGCCACCACGGTGGTATAGCTCATGGCACCGAATTCTTCCAAAGTTTTCACAATCGAAGCAACGGTGGATGCCTTCTGTCCGATTGCAACATAAATACATTTTACGTTCTGGCCTTTCTGATTGATGATGGTATCAATCGCGATGGCTGTTTTACCGGTCTGACGGTCGCCGATGATAAGCTCTCTCTGTCCGCGTCCGATAGGCACCATGGAGTCGATTGCCTTAATACCGGTCTGAAGCGGAGTATCCACGCTCTTACGGGTGATAACACCTGCTGCCACTCTTTCAATCTGACGATATTTCGTGGTGGCGATGGGGCCCTTGCCGTCAATGGGTTGTCCTAAGGAGTTTACGACACGACCTAACATCTCATCGCCTACGGGTACCTCAACCACGCGTCCGGTAGTTTTTACGGTATCGCCTTCGGAAATATTCTTCTGATTGCCTAACAGTACGGCACCTACGTTATCTTCCTCAAGGTTCATAACCATGCCGTATACTTCGCCGGGGAACTCTAAAAGTTCACCCTGCATGGCTCTCTCCAGGCCGTGAATACGTGCGATTCCGTCCGCAACCTGAATAACGGTACCCACATCGGATACTTCCATGCGATCTTTATACCTGGCAATCTGCTCTTTGATGACCGAACTGATCTCTTCCGGTTTTAAATTCATGGATCCTGTTACCTTTCTTTCAACTTTCGACTTTGCTTTTTACTCCGCAATCAAAACGGAGTGCAGTTCTCTCTCCATCTTTTCTAAGCGGGATTTAATGCTTGAATCCACAACGCGGTCGCGGATACGGATAATCATACCGCCGATTAAGGATTCGTCGACCCGATATACCATATCAAGTTTTTTATATCTGGTTCCCGCAAGGATTCTGTCATGAATCTGCTTTTTCTTTTCTTCGCTTAAAGCAAATGCTGTGGTTACATATGCCGTACCGATGCCTTCATCCTCGCGGACGCGCTCGATAAAGTATTCCAAAATACCGTCCACGTCTCCGTAGCGGCCTTTTTCCACGAGAATACAAAGAAACGAAGTCAGTTCCTCGCTGATCCGGCCTTCGAAAATTCCCTGAATTACGGAGAGTTTCTCCTCCTTCGATATTCTGGGATTTTCCATCACGCCCATCAGATCGGGATTCTTCAAAAGAATCTCCCGAAGTGCTGTCACTTCTTCGAGAAGTTCGGCTTCTTTCTTTTCTTCCCCGGCAAGCTCGTATAAAGCTTCCCCGTATGTTTTGGAAACTAGCTTAGCCATGTATCCTCACCCATTTCCTCCAACGTTTCATCCAACAGTCTGTTTTGTGTTTCCTCGTCGATGGATGCCGCAACCAGCTTGCCTGCCATGGCTCCTGCCACGGAAACAATCTCTTCCTTCACTTCATTGGCAATCTTCTGCTTCTGAAGCTCCGCTTCACGGTTGGCGCTGTCCACAATACGTCCCGCTTCCGCCATTGCATCCTGTACGATGCGTTCTTCATTTGCACGGGCCTTCTTTCTTGCTTCGGCGAGAATTCCTTCCACTTCGGAATCCACATTCTTTAATTTGCTTTCATACTCTGCTTTCAGACGCTCGGCTTCTTCTTTGTCCGCCCTGGCCGCTTCGATGTTGTCGGATATGCCTTTCTTTCTCTTCTCCAAAAAGTCCCTTGCGGGCTTAAAGAAGAAAATAGAGGCAACCAAAAACAACACGAACACCGCGATCAAAGTTAAAATCGAGTCGTGCAGAAGCTGGAAGTCCAAATCGAACAGTCTTGTCCACTCTTCGGCTTCCAGGAGTATGGAGTTCATGCCAAATAATGCATTCACGCCTGATTCTCCCCTACATTAAATCTTAAAAGGCTTAACAAATAACAGAAGCATTGCAATCAAAAGTCCGTAAAGACCGGTGGTCTCTGCAACGGCCTGACCGAGAAGCATGGTGGAAGTGATATCACCCTTTGCTCCGGGATTACGTCCTACTGCGTTTGCACCGTAGCCTGCCGCAATACCCTGGCCGACACCGGGTCCGATACCGGCGATAACCGCAAGTCCGGCACCGATTGCGGAACATCCGTAGATAAATGCCTGATTAAATTCACCCATTTGTTTTTCCTCCTGAAAAATTCTTTCTCTATAGGTTACTTTTTGTTTTCTGAAATTATGCTGCCTCTTTCTCCGGTTCGGCAGCCTCGTCCTGCTCCTTTTCCGTCTTCGGCTTCGTGACCGGCACCTCGTCAGGACCGATTGCATTCTTAATATAAGTCATGGTAAGCATACAGAATACATAGGTCTGGATTGCTCCGGAGAACAGATCGAAGTATACATGAAGCACTGCAGGCCATGCATATGCCACTTTGCTTAACAGGCCGTATACCAGAGCCATCATAACCGTTCCGGAAAGGACGTTTGCGAACAAACGCAGGGATAAGGATACCGGAACCGCGAAATCACCGATCAGGTTAATCGGAAGCCAGAGCGGGAACCACGCCGGCAGAGGAGAACATTTGTCTTTCCAGATTGCCTTCACGGAATTGTACTTAAACTCATTGATATGAATCAAAAGGAAGGTTACCACACCGAGAGGAAGGGTAACGCCGTAGTCCGCGGTAGGAGGCCTTAAACCGAGCAGGCCCGAAATATTCGAAAAGAGAATAAATATGAATATGGTTCCGATGTAATTCCGGAAGCCTTTTCCTCTCTTGCCCATGGTTTTATCCACCATGCCGTCAAGAAACTCTACTATAATTTCAAGGAAATTCTGAAATCCTGAAGGGATTTCGGATGCGTGGCGAAATACCTGTCCGCCCGCGATGAAAAATACAATTAAAGTCAGTACGACAATAAGGAGACATACATGGGAAGTTGTAATGCGAACCGTCTGTCCGAACAGCTGATATGAAAATACTTCATGGATCATAAAATCCACTTTTTCAGCCGGATCGCCGGCAAGCAGGACTTCCTGCAGCATGTTGTCGCCTCCTTTCATTTTTTATACTTTCGGCTCAAAGCCGCTTTCGTCATTCCTGTCCGGTTTCTTTCAAAGCCGCATCTTTTGCGTCTTCTGCCGGTATTTCTTCTCCGACATCTTCGACCGGTGTTTCTTCCCCGGTACTTTCGACCGGTATTTCTTCCACGGTTCCTTCTTCGGGCTCCTCGGGATATTCCTTGTCTTTAAAATACGGGTGAATCCTCTTCGTCACGGCATGAACGAGCCCGTTTGAATAGGCTGCAAACTTCATGGAGAGAATTCCGAGAAACGTACCGATCGGGTTAAAGAACGGTACAAAGCACGCGATTGCTATGGCTGCCGCCGCAAGAAAAAGCCGGATCATCGCAGAACTGCGAATAACCTTATCGCCCCTTCCGGCATCCAGATCATCCACAAGCCTCGATACGCTTTTTGTCATATAGAACGCAAGGCCGCAGGCCGTCAGTGCTCCGAACGCGATTCCCGCAAACCAGGCGGTTTTATCTTTGCAAAACCACACTCCGATTCCCGATATCAGGATGCTCCAGATGACAATTCCGATCCAGAGTTCAATTAATGTCGGATGCAGTTTCTCCTTCATCGCTTCCCTTGCGTTTTTTACGTTCTTCTTTCTTCTCGCAGGAGGCAGGAATGCCGGCATCCTTGATTGCCTGATCCCGGTTTCTTACATCTTTTTCGTCGTTTTTTAATTCCTTTTGTATCAGCCTCCAGATTCCGGTAATTCCGGCCAGGGCCCCGATGAAGAAAAGGACGATACTGATGAAAGAGGTTCCGAGCTTTTTATCCAGGAGATATCCCAGAAAAAACAAAACGCAGGTTGGGACTAAAATAGTAAGGCCAAACTGCGTAATAAAAGCAATTTTTCGGAAAACCTTCGACATTTCGATACCCCACTCACCATACCATTATAGCGAATAACATTTTTAATGTCTACGCACAAAACCGCTTTTTTTTATGAAAATTCTTTCATAAAAATCCGACCCGAATCCGCCTTCGGTTCGTTGCTTATTTCTCCTCTCCGTGATATCATTGGTATAAGTTTTTTGTCGTTACTGTTACGCGTTAATCCCCGTAATCCAAAGCCGCCGAACGGCAGCAGATGAGGTGCAGTATGGAAGATCTTAAGATTTACCGCAAACGACTGATTCCCAGTGAATGTATCTGGCTGAAAAACGATATCGTTCTTCTTTGCAACGAAGAATTCATCGTGACCAGGTGGAATACACTGCGGCCGAGAAAAGACTTTTCCCACGGTTTCTCCGTGTACTGCCTAAAGGAAGGCATCAAGGTCAGCAAGTTCTACAAGCCTGACGAATCCCTGCTTTACTGGTATTGCGACATTGTGGATTACGATATCAACGTAGAAGAGAATACCTGCACCACCACGGACCTTCTGGTGGATGTGCTGGTATATCCGGACGGCTCCTCAAGAATTCTTGATTTAGACGAACTTGCGGATGCACACGAGCAGAAACTGATTGATGACAAAACCCTGTATGAAGCCCTGAAAAGAGCCGATAAACTTGTCAGCGACATCTACGCAGGCAAATTCAACAAATACAGAAAACTCGTGGAGAGCCTGGAACAAACAAAGGCGGAGCAATAAGCTCCGCCTTTATTTATCTTCCGAGCAGGCATCCACACCCGCTTTTACGCTTTTGACTGTGGTTTTCCCAAGATCCTGTGCGGAATCCACGAAGCTGTTTCCGAAGTTTTTCCAGCCTTCTTTCATGGATGCGGTTTCCGCGGAGTGATCCACCCCTTCTCTTCCTTCCGCCCAGTCGTCAGCCTTTTCAAGTCCCACTTTTGCGGTTTTAACAAGTGTCTTTCCGAGACCTGCAAAGGTTGCCCCGAGACCCTTTCCGACATCCTTCCATTCACCCTTTAAGTCCCCCGAAGCGGAATCGGATGTACCGGATGTATTGGATGTACCGGATGCATTGGATGCGTCGGTGTAGTTATAATCGTTTTCGTTGTTAAATGAACCGTCCATTTTTTATCCCTCCTGCGTTTCTTTGCCTTGTTTTCTTTCAGCCTTTCATCCTCGGGCCGCTTTCCGTCCTAGTAGAAAATATGTCCGCCGATCCGGATTCCCTGCATTCCCTCCACGGGAGTTCTGAAATACAGGCAGGTTCCCACATTGCTGGCTCCGGCCATGGCCTGGTCTGCTGCCTGATAGCAGGACGCGCTGGCATTTCCCTGTCCCAGTACCAGTGCCAGTCGCCCGCTTCCTGCGGGAGAAAACTGATACGGCTGATAAACCACGCCGGATACGGTATTGGGATATTTACTGGAAAGAACGCGGTTAATTACTACCGCACCGACGGCAAGCTGGCCTTCATAAGGCTCCGCGCCCGCCTCGCAGTAAATGATTGCGGCAAGCAGGGCTCTGTCTCCGTCCTCGAAGGTTACCTGGGAAATATCCCTCCAGGCTGCTGCCTGTGCGGCTCTTGACAGCGCGAGTTCTTTTTCGTACTGCTTCCATAAGGCCGCGATATCCGCTTCTTTTTGTTTAATCTCGGCTTCTTTGGCTTCGATATCTTTCTGATAGGCGTCGATTTCCTGATTCGCCGAATTAATCTGTGCCTGATACTGTGCCACATACTGGTTTGCGGTATCAATCAGTCCCGTCAGGCGCTGCTCTTCTTCCTCAATCTCCGCCTTTAAGTCCTCTAACTCGGCCTTTTCCTCTTCCATGACCTCTTCTCTGGCGATGACTTCTTCCTTGGCTTCAATGTACTTGTCAAGCATCCGGTTGTCGTAATCGGCAAGCATACGAAGATAATCCGTATTATTTAAGAATGCACCGAAAGACGTACTTCCGAGAAGAATCATAAAATACGTATCCCGGGGAGCTTCGTACGATGCCTGGAATCGCTTCTTCATCGCTTCGTACTGTGCTTCTTCCGTTGCCCTGGCATCTTCGATTTCAACCAGAGTAATCTCGATTTCCTCTTCCTTGGCCGCAAGAAGTCCTTCCACCGTCTGCAGACGCTCTGCGGTGGCTGTCATTTCATCGTTGAGTTCATTCAGTTTTGCCTTCAGTTCACCCTTCTTGACATTGAGGTCCTGTACGTGACCTTCCTTTTCCTGCTTCTTCTGCTCCGCTTCTTCTTTCGCTTTCTCGGTGTTCTTCTTCTCCTCCTCCGCCTGTTTGATTTTTTCCAAAGTGCTTCCGGGAGTGTCCGCTTTGGCCGGAATGAAGGGAACAGCGGTTGCAATCAGAATCACTGCCAGTGCAAGGGCAACCGTTTTAAAGGACTTCTTCATTTTTAAACCCTGATTTTTATTTCTCTTCCGCTGTGTTTGTACTCGAGATACTGAACACCGGCCGCATCGAACATTTTCTTGCTGGCGATGTTTCCGGGTGTTCCGTCATATTTGTCGCTGTCATAAATCACCGTGTGAATTCCGGCCTGAATGATGGCTTTCGCACACTCATTGCAGGGGAAAAGGGAAACGTAAAGTTTGGAACCCTCCAAACTTCCGCCCCGGTAATTTAAAATTGCGTTTAACTCACTGTGAGCCACAAAGGGGTATTTGGTTTCCAGTTCCGATCCCTCTCTTGCCCAGGGGAAAAGTTCATCGGAGCATCCGTTCGGAAATCCGTTATAACCGACCGAAAGAATCCGGTTGTCGGCACCCACGATGCAGGCTCCCACCTGCGTATTGGGATCCTTGCTTCTTTCACCTGAAAGAATGGCAATCCCCATAAAATACTCATCCCAGGAAATATAATCTTCTCTTTTCATGTTCTTCTCCTACTTGGTTCCGAAAATACGGTCACCCGCATCTCCGAGACCGGGTACGATGTATGCGTTTTCGTTTAAGTGATCGTCAAGCGAACCGATATATAAATCCACATCCGGATGTGCTTCGGTCATTTTCTTGACGCCTTCCGGTGCCGCAATGATGCACATGAAGTGAATCTTTCTGCAGCCTTTGTCCTTCAGCATCTGAATGGCGGCAACGCTGGAACCGCCGGTAGCAAGCATCGGATCTACCACGAATACTTCTCTTTCCTCGCAGTCTGCCGGAAGTTTGCAGTAATACTCCACCGGATCATGTGTTTCGGGATCTCTGTAAAGACCGATGTGTCCGATTTTAGCGGTGGGAATCAGTGTCACCATTCCGTCCACCATGCCGAGTCCGGCACGAAGAATGGGAACAATTGCGAGCTTCTTTCCCTTTAATTCCTTCACCGTGGTTTTGCAAATCGGCGTTTCAATCTCCACGTCTGCAAGTTCCAGATCTCTCGTAGCCTCATAGCAGATTAACATTGCAATCTCGCTGATGGTCTCGCGAAAAGCCTTGGTTCCGGTTTCCTTTCTTCTGATGTAACCGATTTTGTGCTGAATCAGGGGATGATCCATAACTACTACTTTTGCCATATCCGTAACCCTCCGTCTTATATTATGGTAACGTTTTTAATCTTCGATTTTATTGATTCTTCTGATATGTCTGTCTTCTTCGGAAAACGGTGTGTCGAAAAAGGTATCCGTAATGCTTAATGCCAGGTTCTCTCCTACGATGCCCGCTCCCATAACAAGAATATTTGCATTGTTGTGAAGTCTGGTTAGGGAAGCGCTTAAAGAGTCGCTGCACAGTGCCGCCCGGACACCTTTTATTTTATTGGCCGTCATGCTCATGCCGATTCCCGTGGTACAGATTAAAACTCCGAAATCACATTCTCCGTCCGCCACGGCTTTTGCCGCCGGTTTTCCGAAATCGGGATAATCGCAGGAGGATTTGTCGAAACAGCCGAAATCCTTCACTTCAAATCCCTTCTTTTCAAGGTGTGCCTTCACTTTTTCCTTTAAATCAAATCCGCCGTGATCGCTGGCAATCGATACTTTCACTACGCATCCTCCCATAAATTGATTTTTTTATGTCCCGCGGCTTTCAAAAGCCGGTTCATGATCGCACAGCCGAAGCCCTCCGAAGAAAAGCTTTCGGAATAAATCGCCTCCACGTTCTCGTCATCGAATTCCCGGAGAATCCGGTAAAGGGACGCGGCAATTTGCTCTTCCCGGTCTCTGCTTCCGATGATTTTTATACTGTCGGCACGGTAAACATCCGCGTTTTCCGACGTTGCAATCACACCGGTTTTCAGTCCGTTAAGCGAAGCATTCCTAAGTTCCTCATTGATTCTTGCGATGACCTCGTCCCGGTTTCCCTCAATGATGGTAAGCTCCCCCTTCGGCGCATAATGGCGATACCTCATTCCGGGAGCTTTGGGCCTCTCGGAGCTTGTGCCGTCCAAAATCGTGGGGTCCGTTTCCACTTCTCCCAGAACTTCGCTTAACATTTCTTTCGTAATATATCCCGGCCTTAAAATCACCGGTTTCGGTCCGGTCAAATCCACGATGGTGGATTCGAGCCCGATCGGAATATCCCCTCCGTCAATAATGGCATCCACACGTCCGTCCATGTCTTCTAAGACGTATTTTGCAAGTGTCGGCGACGGTTTGCCGGACAGATTTGCGGAAGGAGCCGCGATAAATCCTCCGGCGGCTTTAATCAGTTCTCCGGCCACCCTGTGCGAAGGGAAACGGATGGCTACCGTATCAAGACCGCCCGTCGTTTCCGTCGGAACGGCTGCGGATTTTTTAACAATCATGGTAAGCGGACCGGGCCAGAAACGTTCTGCAAGTTTCCTGCCGCTTTCCGGGAATTCGTCCGTCAGTACCTTTAAATCGTTTATATCCGCAATGTGCACGATTAAAGGATTGTCCGAAGGCCGCCCTTTGGCCGCATAAATTTTTCTTGAGGATTCGGGGTTCAGGGCATCTCCCCCGAGACCGTATACCGTCTCCGTCGGAAAGGCCACCAGTCCGCCCTCTTTTATGATTTCCCCAAGTCTTCTCATTTCGGGAGGATTGGGGTTGGATTCCTGAATCTTAAAAACAAGTGTCTGCATGGTTCCCACCCGGCTTTACTCGGCAACCGGTGCAGCTTCCCCTGCATCGGGCGAAAGAGCATTGGACATGTATTTTTCAAAGACATCCCAGACATCCGGCGTTTCAAAGCCGAGCTTCCACTCCGCCACACCGGCAAGTTTATAGCTGTCCATGGTCTTTAATTTCACTTCCAGGCTTTCCGCATCTTCAACCCAGATCTGGCAGTTCTTGCCGCCGATCATCTTTTCCCCGTACTTCTGGCAGCTTTCGTTGTCCCATGCCAGGGTGATTCCGGTCTGCGCAATCCAGTTGTTCTGAAGCTCCATGCCGATGGTTTCGGAGCTTACCTTGCCGTCGTCCGTGGTTCTCCAGATTCGGGTATAGAAAGGAACCGCATTGATTACTTTCTCTGCCGGAACTTCTTTTAACGTTTCCTTGATGCCGCGCTCCACATAATTGATGCTGGCCACGCTGCCGGCCTCCGAGGAGGATGCCCAGTGTTCGTCGTAACCCATGATAACGACATAATCGCAGACTTTTCCCTGCTCCTTGCGGTCGTAGAATTTTGTCACCGAAGCCAGTGCATAGTTATCCACGGAAAGAATGATTCCTTCTTTATGTGTTTCCACGGAGAGTTCTCTTAAGAACTGAATAAAATCTCTCGAACTTTCCTGGGTAATCCGTTCAAAGTCGATGTTAATGCCTTCGTATCCTCCGTCCTTCGCTTCCGAAATCATACGGGAAACCAGGGCATTTCTCTTGGTGGATGTGCCGAGAATCTGCTTCATGTCCACTTCGTAATCCACGTCGGTCCAGACCGCCCAGACATCCATGTTTTTCTCGTGTGCTTTTGCGACAACACCGGAAGAAGGCAGTGCTTCGACGGTTCCGTCGTTATCCTTGATGCGGTACAGTGTCGGTGCGATGATATTCACGCTTTTTACATTTGCGGTATCCTTTGTAAAGTTGGAGGCGGGATCCGCAAATACCTGCTCAAAGGCCATGTTGATTTTACCCTCATGGCTGAGGGTGGTATAGTTAAGCGGAATCGCCGGCTCTTCCACAATTACATTTCCGAACAGTTCCTCAAGATAATCAAACTGCTTGATCTGGATATATCCGACTATTCCTCTGGAAGATACGACTTTTGCCCAGTCTTCCATCTCTTCGATGACGCCGATTTTTTCTCCTTCAAGAACGTTATCGAGAATCGGGCTCTTGATGCCGCCCTGATAACGGATGGCCGAATCCTTCTTCATGGATGCGGAAGGATACGTGGGAGTATCATAATCGATCATTAAATAATCCGGATCGCTGTAGATGTGATACTTCATGGATACAAACAGTGCCACGTAATCTAAGGCAAAGTAAAGACTGTCGCCCTTTTTGACTACCGGTGCATATCCCAAATCCACCTGGGCATCCCTGGTCAGATAATACGGAAAATCCTCCCCGATCATGCACTTGATGGTCTGATCCGCCGTTGTATAAAGGACGGAGCTTTCGTTTAAATTTACATAGAAATGGTTCGTAAAATACTTCTCCACGAATTCCTGCGTAATATACGGTCTGTTCTCAATCAAAACCGCCTTTTCCTCAATCCTTTCATAGGCGAGGACCACTGACAGTTTCCCGCTTTCTGTGTTAAAATACTGCGACATGTCATAGTGTTCCGTACCGTAGGAATACTTCTCCATGATTTTCTGGCCGTAAAATGCGGCTACCACAATGATGATCAGAATAATCGCCACAAAGACCGGGATGGCCTTCATCAGAGTGTTTTTCGCCTGTTTGGCCTGCTTTGCCTTTCGTGCCTGTTTTGCCCTGGAATCTTTATTATTCGCTTTTGCGTTTGCTTTTACGTTTGCTTTTACGTTTGCTTTGTCGTTTGTTTTGTTTTTGGAAGACATTTCCCTTTACTCCTTTTTGGTCCATACAAAACCACCCTATATTATAACAAATTCTTCCACCACCGTCATCTTTTTTTGCAACCGGTATAAAACCTGTCTGTTCAAGGGACTTTTGATAAGCGGGGCGGAAGAATTCGTTTGTTTCATTAAGAAGGAATCCGGCCAAAGAAATCTCCAAAAGGAATCCGTGATGTACTCCCTGTCCGGTCTTCGATATGTGATGATGGCATCCGTTTCGCAATACCTGAAAAATAAGTAAAAAAAGGGTATAAAGTTATTGTTGTTTAGGATTTTATATTGTAAAATTGCGGAAACGCCGGTACGGATTTGCACCAGGCTTTGTAAGACGCTTTGCGGAGGAATTCCGCAAGCGGATTAAAAAAAAATTGCGAATCGCCTCCCTTCCGGTAAAAAAATCCGAAACGGATGCTGTATTTTATGATATAATAAGAGTGACAAGAAAACAACCCCTAATTTCGAGGATAAAACAATGAAGATTGAAAAACTGAATGAAAACCAGATTCGTTGTATCCTCTCCAAATCGGAACTGGAAAAACGAAACCTGAAAATAAATGATATTTCCTACGGAACGGCCGGTGTAAAGAAACTTTTCAAGGACATGATGCAACTGGCTTATGTACAGTGCGGCTTTGAAGCAAACAATATTCCTCTTGCCATTGAGGTCATTCCGTTTCAGGATCACGCATCCATTACCATAACCAAAGTACAGGATCCCGACGAACTCGATTCGAGATACTCCCGCTTTGCTTCGGATGTGGATTCCGGAAACGGCCTTTTGGCCGGACTGGACAGGCTGTTCCGTTCCTTAAGCGGGCAGGCTTCCTCAAACGAAGACGATGACGATTTCTTCGCCCTTACCGATTCTTCCCAGAATCTTCCCTTCCCCGACTTAAATAATGAGGAAAGCATCGGGGTGCCGGTAGCCAATCATTTCTTCTATTTTGACGGGCTCGGAGATCTTCTTCTTCTCGCACGCGCTTTAAAGGAAGACTTATCCGTCGGCAACACGCTTTACAAAGGTGTGGGCGCAGACGGAAAACGCTGCTATCTTCTGGAGATTGAAAGAGGCGACCTTTCCGACGAAGCCTTTAATACTGTCTGCGGTTTTGTTACCGAGTTCGGTTCTCCCTGCTCGAATCTCGATACCTTCTCTTATTACGTTACCGAGCACTACGAGCGGATGATTGAAGGCAACGCTTTGCAGTCCTTAAGAAAGGTTGCGGGATGAGCGAAGTGAACAACAGACTGATTAAGACGGACTATATCCTCCCGAGCCGGAGCAACTGGAACGCAGAACTTTCCCTCTCGGATTCCGTCGATATTTTCATGGATATGGCAATGGAACACGCCGAACTATTGGGGCTCGGCATCACCGGCTTTTCTCCGAAGCATTTATTCTGGGTGGCGGCAAAAACGCGTATTCATTTTAACCGCCACATCCGTATGGCGGAAAATGTAAGCTTCTTAACCTGGCCTCAGGCTCCGGGACGCATCAAGGGAGACCGGCAGTATGCGATTTTAAACGGAGAGGAACTGCTGGCCTACGGAAAAACCGAGTGGGTGGTCATCAGTACCGACGACAAATCCATTCAGAAACTGGACGGAATCTATCCCGATGATTTCCTCTTCTGCGAAGATCCCGGAGACAGTACCGAATATGAAAGACTCCGCGATTTTAAGGACGGGGAATATTTCGGAGAATACAAAGTCCGCTGTGTGGATATCGACTACGGTCTGCACATGAACAACGTCGCCTATGTGCGCGCCATTGAAGGACTGTATACGTCTAAAGAGTGGGATGAGGAGGATTTCTCCGATTTTCAGATTGATTACAAGAAATCGTGTTATGAAGGTGATACCCTGATTTTCACCCGCCGGATTGAGAACGGCATAACCTATTTAAGGGGAGCTCTTTCGGACGGCACCACCATCGTGCTTTGCAAGCTCTCCCGTTAGGCCGAAAGGAAAAAACGTATGAAAACATTAAAAGATCTGCTTTGCGACATTCCCTGTACCCTGGTACAGGGTTCTTTGGATACGGAGGTTACCGGCATCTGCATGGATTCAAGAAAGGTGCAGCCCGGCAATCTCTTTCTTTGTATCAGCGGATATCAGACCGATGGGCATACCTATCTGCCGAAGGCCGTTGAGGCCGGGGCCGTGGCCTGCGTTGTGGAAAAAGAGGTCGAAGTGCCGTCTTCAATGACCGTAATCCGGGTGGAAGACGCACGTGCCGCACTGGCGCTTACCGCAGCAGCCTGGTACGATTATCCCACGAAGGATCTGACCGTAATCGGCCTTACCGGTACCAAGGGCAAAACCACAACCGCCCATATGATTAAGGCGATTTTAACCGCCGCCGGATACAAAGTGGGAATGATCGGAACAAACGGTGCCTACATCGGGGATGAAAAAATCGATTACGACCTTCGTAACACAACACCCGAATCCTTCGATTTGCAGCATCTTTTTGCCATCATGAAAAAGGAAGGCTGTACCCATGCGGTTATGGAGGTTTCTTCCCAGGGACTGAAATTAAACCGTGTACTCGGAATCGATTTCGACTACGGAGCCTTTTTAAATCTTTCTCCGGATCACATCTCCCCCACGGAGCATGCCGATTTCAAGGAATACAAAACCTGTAAAATGAAGCTCTTCCCGCTTGTAAAGCACTCCGTTATTTTTCTGGATGACGAAAACAGCAAAGACTTCCTTTCCGTAAGCACAAATCCCGTAACCGTTTCCTTAAAACAGGAGGCTGATTTCCGGGTTGAAAATCTGAACAATCTCTGGGACGGGTCCATGTTCGGCGTGGAATTCGATTTACTTGTGAAAGACAAAACTTCGCATCATATCAAAACCGCGATGCCGGGATATTTTAATGCGGAGAATGCCGCCGTCGCCTGTGCGGTCTGCGCGGGACTCGGTGTCTCCGGCGAGGTTATGGATGCCGCCCTTTCGAAAGTCAGCGTCAAAGGCCGGACACAGATTATTCCGCAGGCTCTGTCCAAAGCCTGTGTGGTCATCGATTATGCCCACAACGCTTTCTCCTCGGAGTGCGTCTTGGAAATGCTTCGTTCTTACCGGCCCAAACGGTTAATTGCCCTTTTCGGCTGCGGCGGAAACCGTGCGGCAGCCCGCAGAATCGGTATGGGAGAGGTAGCCGGCCGTATGGCGGACTTATCCATCATTACCATGGACAATCCGCGTTTTGAATCCATGGAGGAAATCAACAAAGGGATTATTGAAGGCATTGAAAAAAGCGGCGGAAAATACATTACCATTGATGACCGCAAAGAAGCCATTCTCTATGCCCTCGATCACGCCGAACCCGGCGACATCATCGCAATGCTTGGGAAGGGACACGAAACCTACCAGGAAATTGAGGGAAAAAGATATCATTTCAGCGAAGAAGAAGTGGTTCTTGAGTATTTTAAGACCGATACGCCTTAAAATGTTCCCACGCCCGTTCTTCTCATTCGTCGGTTGACGAATAGATTCATTACAGATATAATAAAAAACGCTTTCGGAAGGATTGATATCATAAAAACGCTTCCGGGAATGGCAGGATGGCTGCCCGTGATAAGCGGCGTTTAAGCTTGGGTCTTGCGCGACGGAAATTTACGAACCGTGTCAGGTTGGGAACAAAGCAGCACTAAGTAAAACTTTTCGGGTGCCGCAAGGCAACCTGAGCCCAGCCGGCTGTTGCGGTAACGCGCCTGTCATTCTCGGAGGCGTTTTTTATTGTTTTTTATTGTTTTTTGTTTTCTTTTTTACACTTCCGCCGTCCCGTCCTTCTCTTGCCTTTGCTACAAAGATTGCCACGCTTCTTCCGTCCATCATTACGGAGGAATTCTCGGAAGTAAATTCAATCTCATCCGAAGTCATAATCTCCGCATCCCAGTAGTACTCATGGATTTCCGGCAGAATGAAATACTTTTTCTCCCAATGCATATTGATGCATAAAAAGACGATATCATCCGTCTTTTTCTTTTCGTCGTATCCGGTAAAGAGAATACCAAGTTCTCTTGTATCGTTCTTAAAATCCCCGTTCCAGGGAGACTGGTTGTGGACGCTGACACCGGGCAGTCCGCAGGCTGCCTTCGGAAGGCGTTTGCGTACCACGGGATGTTTTTTTCGAAACGCAATCATCTTCTTCGCAAACTGGAACAGGTCTTTGTTCTTTTCCAAATCCTCCCAATCAAGCCACGAAATATCATCGTCATGGCAGTATGCATTATTGTTTCCGTACTGGGTATTTCCGAACTCGTCACCGGACAGAAACATTACCGCACCGCGGCTTGTCAGCAGCGTTGCAAACGCATTTTTCTGCATCTTGCGGCGAAGGGCCAGAATCTCGGGGTCGTTCGTTTCTCCCTCGGCACCGCAGTTCCAGGAGTTGTTTTCGTCGGTTCCGTCCGAATTGTTCCAGCCGTTACTCTCATTGTGTTTGGTGTTATAGCTGTACAGATCGCGCAGGGTAAACCCGTCATGACAGGTAAGGAAATTCACGGAAGCATTCTTGCCGCGAAAGCTCGGGTCATAAATATCCTCCGATCCGGTAATCCGGTAAAAGGCAAGCTGTCCGTACCCTTCGTCGGATTTCAGGAAATGCCGCATTTCATCACGGTATCTGCCGTTCCATTCCGCCCAGCGTTTCCACGCCGGGAATCTGCCTACCTGATACAATCCGCCGGCATCCCAGGCCTCGGCAATCAGTTTCACCTTACTTAAAATGGGATCGTAGGCAAGGCTCTCCAGCAAAGGAGGCGCCTCCATCGGAGATCCGTCTTCGGCACGTCCCAGGATGGTCGCAAGATCGAAGCGGAAACCGTCCACACGGTATTCCACCACCCAGTAACGAAGGCAGTCCAGAATCATCTGCCGAACAATGGGATGATTGCAGTTTAAGGTATTTCCGCAGCCGCTGAAATTAAAGAACCGGCCGTCCGGAGTCATCATGTAGTACAAACTCTGATCATAACCTTTAAAGGAAAACGTCGGACCTTCCTCGTTTCCTTCCGCGGTATGGTTAAAGACAACATCCAGGATTACTTCGATTCCGTTTTCGTTTAAGGCCTTGATCAGTCTTTTTAATTCATTCCCCTCATGGTTATGCTCCGAAACGGACGCATAGCTCGTATTGGGAGCGAAAAAACTGACGGTATTATAGCCCCAGTAATTTAAAACCCGCTTGCCTTCCACGTCGCGCACCGCTTCGAGTTCATCGAATTCGAAGACGGGCATCAGTTCGACCGCATTGACGCCGAGCGATAAAAGGTAGGGAATTTTCTCCATTAATCCGGCAAACGTTCCGGGATATTTTACACCCGAATTTTCGTTCTTGGTAAATCCGCGAACATGCGCTTCGTAAATGATCAGGTCGCTGAACCCGAGATTCGGTTCCTCGAAATTTCCCCAGTCGAAATCTTCTTCCACCACGCGGGAACGATAGGTAAAATCCTCCCTGGGTTTGTCTCCCCAGGTGCTCTGTCCCGTAACCGCCTTCGTGTAGATATCAATTAAAAGCGGGGTTTTGATGACTTTTCCCGTGGCATCCGTTTCAAGAATCCGGTAACAGTATTCGAAATTGGCGATGGGAAGATCGTAAACCACCATGGAATAGGTGTTGCCGATACGATAAGTGTCGGGGAACGGAATCACCGCAAAAGGTTTCTTCTCCCACGGACGGAACAGCACAAGTTCACATCCCAGTGCATGTACGGAATGGATGGTAAAATTCACGCCCTCCGGAACGGTAAAGGCGCCGTTTAACAGATAGTTTCCCGGGCGGATGTCAAAACCCGCCACATGATCCGTCGGTTGTCTTAATGCCATAAGCTCACCCCACTACGATTTTTTGCTTCTTTTGAATGATATACATGGCAACCGCTGCCGCCACGATAATCAGATACCCCGCAACACTGAATAAATCCGGCTTCTGGCTTAAGAAAATCATGCCCCAGAGCGCCGCAAAAATCACCTGGAAATAGTCATATACCGATATCTCTTTCGCCGGCGCATACGTATAAGCCGCCGTTACAAAGAACTGTCCGCCGCTTGCCGCAAGGCCGGTAAGGAGTAAGAACCCCCACTGCACGGCACTCATCGGCACATAGGTAAAAACAACCACCGGTCCTAAGACCACAACGGAAAAGGCAGAGAAGAAAAACACAATCAGCGCACCTCCCACGCCCATCTGTCCGAGCTTTCTGACACAGGTATAGGCAATACCCGCTCCGAGTCCTCCGATGACGCCGCAAAGTGCCGGAAACATCTCCATGCTGAAAGTGGGTTTGACGATCAGCAGACTTCCCAAAAAAGCCACCACAACCGCCAGCCACTGATACCACTTTGCACTTTCCTTAATAAAAATCGCGGAAAAGATAATCGTAAAAAAAGGCGCCAGTTTATTGAGCATCGATGCATCGGAAATATTCATCCGGTCCACACAGTAAAAATTTGCCAGAAATCCGATTGTCCCTGCCGTAGCCCGAAGAATCAGCAGAAGAATATTCTTCTTCGTGATTTTCATCCCCGGCTTCTTCCTCTCCCGAAAGAGAATGAAGGACGCAACAATCAAAGCCACCGCATTCCGGAAGAACCCTTTCTGCCAGGTCGGCAGTTCCCCCGAGAGTCTGATAAAAAGGTTCATGGTGGCAAAGCAGAATGCCGAAAGCACAATGCAGACTATTCCCTTTGTTCTTTGATAATTCCTGTCCATTCGGATCTACTTCTCTTCCTTTTGAAAGAATGCTTCAATGATTTCTTTTTTTGCCGGTGCGGATCCCTGAATCATAATCTCGCTTCCGCCGCCGCTGCCGCCGAAAGCCTTTTTCATCGAGGCTGCGAGTTCTTTTAAGGAATATTCTCCCGCTTCCCTGCGTCCGCAGACATAACGGTATCCGTCTGCGTCGTTTCCCCGAAAAATGCAGAGAATTCCGTCATAATCCTTCACGCACTCATTGATTACGTTGCGTGACTGCACCTCATCCGCGGCAGGATAAATCATGCCGATGATGTCTCCGTCATTCCGTGCGCGGATTACGTCCTTCACCTCACGAATATACAAAGCGGTTATTTCTTTTTTCAGTTCCGTTATTTGTGCATGCATCGCAAGGCTCTTTTGGGAAAAGTCCGCCGCGGCATCCGCAACGAGATTCCGCTTTGCGGAGAAAAGCTTCATCAGTTCACCCGTTTCTTCATCAAGCATGCGGTAATCTTTGTAAGCATCCCTTCCCGCAATCAGAGTGATTCTCGTTCCGCCTCTGTGCGGCATAAAATCAATCACCTTGATGATACCGATTTCACCCGTACTTCGAAGCGCGGGTGCACAACAGGCACATAAATCGTACCCTTTGATTTCCACAAGCCGCACCCCGTCTTCGAGCTCTAACTTGCTTCGAAACGACATTCCGGCCGCCTCTTCCGGCGTCGGAAAATGAACGATGACCGGAACATTCTCCCAGATCACCTCATTGCATTTTTCTTCAATGGATGCAATCTCTTCTCCGGTCAGGGGACCGTCCAGATCGAAAGTGACCACATCCGATAAGTGGAACCCTACATTGTCGTAACCGAATCTTTGATTGGCGATTCCGCAGAAAAGATGCTCCGCAATGTGATTCTGCATACGAAGAAAACGAAGGGCGAAATCCACTTCTCCCGTTACTTCCTGTCCGGGTGCAAAATGCTTCCCGTCCTCGATTTTTACGGTATGCAAAACGCGTCCGTCCACCCGCTGTACGTCCGTAACCGGGCAGCCGTCAATAAAACCTTCGTCCGCACTCTGTCCGCCGCCTTCCGGAAAGAAACAGCTTTCCTTCAGTTCCAGTGCAATAAACCCTTCTGTGGTTTCGAAGGCATCAAGAACCACGGATGTAAAATGTGTCACATACGCATCCCGCTCATAAATCAGTTCCGTATTGCATCCCGTTCTTTCGTTTTTCATGAAGTCCTCTCCGAATCCGCCCTTTTTCTTTATCAAAAGTGCCGCAGGGATACTCCGGCGGCACTTCATCATTTATCGTTGGTATTTTGACATCATCCCTTGGAAGGAATATAGGGAGCAATGGCTCCTGCCAGATCAAATACAGGCATGGTCTGTAACCAGATTTTTCCGGGGCCGGTAAGCTTGGTGTTAAAGAAGCCTTCACCGCCGGCAAGCATGTTTCCGAGTCCTTTAACGGTTTCGATGTCCATCTGTACGGTGGATTCCATTGCGCAAAGTGCGCCTGTTCCGCAGATCATTGTCTGTCCGGGTGCGAGATCGTAGGAGATTACGCTTCCGTCTGCCTCAAGAAGAACCGTTCCGACACCGGTAAACTTCTGCATAATGAATCCTTCACCGCCGAAGAAACCTGCACCGATTTTTTTCTGGAAGGAAACTTCCATCTGCACGGGATCGTCGCAGGCAAGGAACGCGGATTTCTGAGCAATAATGCAGTTGGATCCGTTCAGTTCAAACGGGATAATCACGCCGGGTACGCCGGTAGTGAATGCGATCATTCCCTCTCCGCCCTGTGCGGTATAGATGTTCTCAAATAAAGACTCGCCGGTAACCATTTTACCGAACATTTTTCCGAGTCCGCCGCCCTTGGTCTGCATCTCCATATTGGGGCTCATCCATGCCATGGCACCTTTCTGGCAGCGAACGCTTTTTCCTGCTTCCATCGTACATACAACTGCGGGAAAAGGACTTCCTTGAATGTCATACTTCATTTTAAATTCCTCCTTTTAGTGATGATAAAGTTTCTTATTCTGATAAACCGGCTCGCAGGTTAAATTAACCCCGAGTTTCCGGAATACATTTATATCCACCGGCGAGAGGATCACACTGGAATGTACCTCGCAGCCTTTTAAGGACTGAATCTGCTGCATTGCAAGTTCCGCTCTCTCATCCGTGGTCGCGCAGATGGAAAGTGCAATCAGCACTTCGTCCGTATGCAGTCTGGGATTATGGTTGCCCAGATGATTTACCTTTAAATCCTGAATCGGTTCGATGGTTGCGGGAGCAATCAGTTCCGCCTCGTCATCGATGCCGGCCAGTGCCTTTAAAGCATTTAACAAAAGTGCGGAGGATGCGCCGAGCAGAGAGGATGTTTTTCCGGTAACGATTCTGCCGTCCGGAAGTTCCATTGCGGCTGCCGGTTCTCCGGTAGCCTCTGCCTTAACCATTGCCGCGCTGACTACCGCTCTGTCATCCACGGAGATTCCCGCCTGCTTCATCAGAAGTTCAATTTTAAATACCTGATCCATATCCGCATGTCCCTGCAGAATCTGACATCTGGTGTTGTAATAGCGACGGATGATTTCCTGTTTGCTGGCTTCTCTGCAGACCTCATCGTCCACAATGCCGAAGCCCGCCATGTTGACGCCCATGTCCGTCGGTGACTTGTAGGGTGATTCACCCATGATTTTCTCGAACATGGCATTTAAAACAGGGAACACTTCCACGTCACGGTTGTAATTAACGGTGGTCTCCCCGTACGCTTCCAGATGGAACGGATCAATCATGTTGACGTCGTTTAAGTCCGCGGTGGCTGCTTCATATGCAAGGTTTACGGGATGCTTTAAGGGAAGATTCCAGATGGGGAAGGTCTCGTATTTTGCATAGCCCGCTTTGATGCCGCGCTTATATTCGTGATAAACCTGAGATAAGCAGGTGGCCATTTTACCGCTTCCGGGTCCGGGTGCGGTGATGACAACCAAAGATCTCGAAGTTTCGATATACTCGTTCTTTCCGTAGCCTTCGTCGGAAACGATGAACGGGATATTGGAAGGATAACCTTCAATGGGATAATGACGATATACCTTCATCCCGAGGGATTCAAGTTTTTTCTGATAGGCAATGGCGCTGGACTGGTTCGCAAAATGCGTTAAGCACACGCTTCCCACATAAAGACCGTAGCCGCGGAAGGCGTCGATTAATCTGAGTACGTCCATGTCATAGGTGATTCCAAGGTCCGAACGAACCTTGTTTTTTTCGATATCCTGTGCGGAAATAACGATTACGATTTCGGCCTCGTCTTTAAGCTGTGTCAGCATCTTGATTTTACTGTCCGGTTTAAATCCGGGCAGCACGCGGGATGCATGATAATCGTCGAACAGCTTGCCGCCGAACTCCAAATACAGTTTGCCGCCGAATGCGCCGATTCTTTCCTTGATGCGTTCCGACTGCATCTTTAAGTATTTGTCGTTATCAAATCCAATCTTTTTCATCCGAGTAATCCCCTTGTTTCTTGATTAATAAAATCACTATCCATTATAATTTTTTTTGGCGCTAAAATCAATTCCCGCAGGCAAAAAAAGAGCGCCTGCAAAAGGCGCTCATTCCGTTCATTTTATTCCGGCCGATTATTCGATTCCGGCATTTTTGATGAATTCCACAGCATCACCGACGGTAACAACATTCTCTAAATCTTCCTGGGGAATCTCCACACCGAATTCTTCTTCGATTGCCATTGCAAGTTCGAATAAATCCAAAGAGTCCAGACCAAGATCATCCTTAAAGGAGGTATCCTCCGTAATGTCGTTCTCATCGATATTCAACTGATCCATCATAATGGCTTTGATCTTTTCAAACATATGCGTAACTCCTTTGCTAACCCTGTTTCGATTATGAGTATAGTATTGTGTTATTTCTTTGTCAACAGGATGTTGTATAAATCGCGCTTTGCGATTCCTCTTTCCTTTGCGACCCTTTTCATGGCTTCCTTTTTGTCCATTCCTTCATCGAGGTAGCGTTTCATATGCTCCTCGGGAGAGATTTCTTCAAAGGCTTTTGCAGCCTGCTGTTTCTTAAACTGCGGATCCATTCCTTCCACAATCAGAACATATTCCCCGCGTGGTTCATTCTCTTCGTAAAAGGCCATCGCTTCCGTGATTGTGGTCGGTTTTGCTTCCTCATGTTTCTTGGTCAGTTCCCGGCAAAGCACCAGTTTCCGCTCTCCCAGGCAGTCGGAGAGCTCCGCAAGCGTCTTTTTTAAATGATGCGGGGCTTCGTAAAGAATGATTGTCCGCTCCTCTTCTTTCAGGGAGTTTAACACTTCTTCTTTTTCCTTCTTATCGGAAGGCAGGAACCCTTCAAAAACAAACCGACGGCTGCTTAAACCCGAAAGTGTCAGCGCGGTGATTAACGCACAGGCTCCCGGAAGGGAGGTAACCGAAATGCCCTCTTCGATACAGCGTCTGACTAAAACTTCTCCCGGATCGGATATGGCCGGTGTTCCAGCATCGGTAATCAGTGCAATGCTGCTGCCCTCTTTCATTTTTGCTATCAGCACTTCCGCCTTCTCGTATTTGTTGTGCTCATGATAGCTTGTCATGGGCGTTTTGATTTCGAAGTGATTTAAAAGTTTAATGGAATTCCTTGTGTCTTCCGCCGCAATCAGATCCACTTCTTTTAACGTTTTTATCACGCGAAACGTCATATCTTCGAGATTTCCGATCGGCGTTGCGCATAAATATAACATTCCTGCCATCAAACCTCCCCGGGACCGTAAATATCCGACACCTCTTTGGTATAATTCCCGTTTTCATCCATAATAATAAGCGGCCTGTCCACCGTCATTCCGCTTTTCGAACCGGCTCTTCCCTCGATAAGAATCATGTTCGGTTCCCTGTCGGCCTTCGGATAAACCATTCTGAGCGTCTTAGGTTCCAGACCCGCAGCGGACATTTTCCGGATAATTTCCGCCAGTCTGAACGGTCTGTGCACCATGTAAAATCTTCCGCCCGGCTTTAACACATACGCCGCGGCTTTTACCACATCCGAAAGCGTGCATGCAATCTCATGTCTTGCAATTGCCAGCGTATCCGAAGGATTCACCAGTCCGCTCTGCTTCTCCATATAGGGCGGATTACAGCTTACCACATCAAAAGAAGCAGGTGCAAACAATGCCTCTGCTTCCAGTAAATCGCCCTGCATTATCTCAATACGCGAAGAAAGTCCGTTCATTTCCACGCTTCTTTTTGCCATGTCCGCAGACTCCGTCTGAATCTCCAGACCGGTAAAATGCTTTCCGTTTGTTTTTGCACAAAGAAGAATCGGCAATACACCGGTTCCGGTGCAGAGGTCTAAAACTTCCTCTCCGTCTTTGATTTTCACAAAAGCACTTAAGAGTACGGCATCCATTCCGAAACAGAATTTACCGGGATGCTGAATAATGTCGTATCCGTTTCTCTGAAGGGAATCGATTCTCTCCCCTTCTTTCAGAAAATCTTCCATCATGCCTGCTCTTTATTGCTGTGACTTCTGTGCTCGCGTCCGTTATGTCTCGAGTTCTGACCGTGACGGTTCGCGTTTGTTTCTTTGTTCTTTGCGTTATCCGCATCCTTTTTCTGGGTCTTCTCCGGATCGCCTCCGTGACCCTTGTTGCGGTTTCTTCTTCTGTGTTTCTTCTTCTCGCCGTCCGGAGTTTCCACCTTTTCCACATTCTCCGGTACCGCTCCGGGAAGCTTCTTCTCGGGTTTGGATGCCTTCTGTGACTTCTCTTTCTTTGCCTGTCGCTCTTCGGCTCTCTTCTGTCTGGCCTCGCGCTCCGCGGCCTGATTTGCTTCACGCTCGGCTTTCTCCAGACGGTCCTGCTTCTCCATCTGTTCCAAAAGTGCCAGTGCTTCTTTATCTTCATCCGTCATTTCGGAGCCGTTTCGTTTATACATTTTCTTAAACTGAAGCTCCGTAGTCGGATATTCTTTGATTTCTCTTTCATCACCTTCCTCGACAATCACGCGGACGGTCTGACGAAGTACGTTTACGGACTGTACCGTGCCGTGCGCGCCGTCGGAAGCGGTAACATAGTCGCC
>DLBG01000058.1:0-4551 GCA_002494135.1 Lachnospiraceae bacterium UBA7027 | reverse complement strand
GCGGGATTTAAGGAAAGATTCTGCTCCTTGGCCATTTTAATGGAAACGGAAACAAGATCGGTTAAATAGCTGTGGCAGCAAAGTACGCGGCCGCAGACTCCGATGCCGCCCATCAGGCGAATTTCATCGCGCACGCCGATCTGACGAAGCTCAATACGAGTTTTGAATACCCCGGCAAGATCCTTTACAAGTTCTCTGAAATCGATTCTTCCGTCAGCGGTAAAATAAAACAAAAGCTTGTTATTGTCGAAGGTATATTCCGCATCCACCAGTTTCATGTCAAGGCCGTGTTTTTTGATTTTTTCCTTGCAGATGGCAAAGGCTTCCTTCTTTTTTTCAAGATTCTCTTCGTTGTGTTTGTCGTCTTCCGGCGTTGCGATACGAATAATGGGTTTTAAGGGAGCAACGATTTCCTCATCCTCCACTTCCTTTACTCCGCCCACCGCGAAACCGTATTCCACGCCTCTTGCGGTTTCCACGATTACGTGCTGGCCGCGTTCGATTTCCTGGCCGCAGGGGTCGAAATAATATATTTTACCGGCCATGTTGAACCGGATTCCAACTACTTTTGTCATACTTTCCTCTATTCCTTCCGGCAGTCGCGAATTGCCACGAAAAGCAGTTCCATTGCCGTTTCCATATTCACGTTTGCGCGAATCATTTCCTGTGTCTTCAAAAGAGCGGCGAAAATTTCCTCGAATCCTTCGTAGGAAATCTCCCTTGACACCTTCTTAATATACTGTATTTCTTCCTTAAAAATCAACCCTTCGCTTTGATTCATTGCTTTATAGCAGAGCGCGTCGCGGTACCAGATATAGAAAAAATTCAAAATCCCCATGTCCTTCTCTTTTCCGAGAGCGGCGGCCTTTAAATAAAGCTCTCCGAAATCGGCGCTGTCGATGCTTTTTAAAAGGGCAATGGCCTCTTCCTTCTTCGTTTCAAAGTCTTCGTTTTTTAATAGTTCCGTGGCGCGGCCCAGATTCCCTCTGGCGAAGGTTACATAGGTATCCGCTTCGTAATCGGGAACCTTAAACGAATTCATCAGATAACGCCGGATCGTTTCATCCGGAAGCGGCTGCATGGAGAGGCGGACACTCCGGCTTTGAATGGTGGGCAGAATCTGCTCGACGGAAGAAGTCAGAAGTAAAAGCACGGCATACTTCGGTGGTTCTTCCAGTGTCTTTAAAAGGGCGTTCTGCGCCTGCACGGTCATTTTCTGTGCATCACAAACCAGATAGATTTTATACGGGCCCCTGTAGGGCTTTATGACAATGTCATCGTTGATTCGCTCGCGGACCGTACCGACGCCGATGCTGTCTTTCTCATCCGGCTCTATATAAATGACATCCGGCTGGGAGCCGTCCTCCATCTGCAGACAGGACTGACATTTTCCGCAGGGCCTGCTGCCCTCGCCGGTACACTGCAGAGCCTTGGCAAAACACTTTGCAATCGTACGTTTTCCGCTTCCCTTCTCGCCCGCAATCAAATAGGCATGGGAAGGCCGTCCTTCCTCTGCCGCTTTCTGTAACTGCTTCTTTAATTGTTCCTGTCCGAGAACGGAATCAAACGTTAACATGATGAAATCTTTTCCCTGATAAATTGAAGAATCTGCGAATAGCAGCTCTCGAGGTCCTCATTCTCAAAGCGGTTGTCGATACCGGCTTCTTTCAGTTTCTCTTCCGAGAAATCTTTGGCATCCGCAAGGAATCTTCTGCACATTTCCTCGTACTTCGGATGTTCCTGCTTACGTTCCCGCTTCAGCGCCCGTTCCAGCCGTACTCCTTCATCCACGGTAATGAGGATCGGCACCATAACGTCATCCCCGAAATACTTCAGGCAACCCAGATAAGATTCCGGCGTTCCGATAATGACGTAATCGTGATTTGCAAGATCAATCTTTTCGTCTGCCACGGTCATGTATTTCCAGATTCCGTGTACGGTATTGTAGGCGCGAAGCTCCACGATTTTCCCTTCGGCATCTAACTGATTTGCCGTCTCATCGTCAATAAAACGGTACTCTTCCCCGTCCTTTTCCCCGACACGGATCGGGCGCGTGGTATAAGTGACAATGCGGTTTAAAGGAAGACTGCCCTCCCCTAAAAGTCTTTTATAAATAGTATCCTTCCCGGAGGAAGACTTCCCCATGATACAGAATATTTTACCCATAATCGAATCCGCCCCCGTTACCGTTCTTCGGCCAGAAGTTTACGAAGTTCTCCGTCGGCCTGTTCAAAATTTTGAAATACAATGGTGTGAATGCCGAGCTTCGATGCCGCTTCCGTATTCTTTTTCCGGTCATCCAGAAAAACGCATTCTCCGGCGTTTAAGCCGAAGGTATCAAGGAGACATTCGTAAATCTCCCGGTCCGGCTTAATCATGCGGACAAAGGAGGAGATGATTTTACCGTCCACATAACGGATAAAATCAAACTTTTCTTCTGCCTCTTTTTTAAACAGGTTTCTCGGAAAATTCGAAAGAAGATAAATGTGATAGCCGTCGTCTTTCAGCCGTCTCATCCATTCATCCACATAAGGATAGACCTCGATGGCTTCGTCGATGCGGTTCCAGAGCGTGGCAAATTTCTCCTCAAGCCCGGGAATGACTTCCTGTACGTATTTTAACGCTTCCTCTTCGGGCATGACGCCGCGGTCGAATTCATTCCACCTGTCCCCGATGACCTTCTGCATTAAAATTTCAAGGTCTTCATCCGTAAACCCGATTTCTCTCGCCAGGACATACCAGTCAAAAGAAACCAGTACATTTCCGATATCAAAAATAACATTCTTAATCATGCGTTTTCTAAAGCGAATTTCCTTTCGAAGTTTTATTGACAATCCGCAAAAAATCGTCTATTATCAACAATGTGCCTATGGTACGGCGTGTGGCTCAGCTTAGTATGAGCGTAAAACAATCCTTCGGATTGTTTGCGTTCGGGACGTAGAGGTCTTGTAAGTTCGAGCCCTGCACGATTTATTTTGCGGCGTGTGGCTCAGCTTGGTAGAGCGCTACGTTCGGGACGTAGAGGTCGCTGGTTCGAATCCAGTCACGCCGATTCAGTATTTATAAGGGTTTGCGGGTTTTCGCAAACCCTTATTTTTGTCCTTTGTCAAAGTTTTTGTCAAAGTTTTCGAAATAACCTCTCAAACAATGGATATTATAACAGAATTTTAAGCTCCATTAAACCGATTTTTATAGTTACCGTTACAATCGGCTCGGGGAAGACGTGTATGCACCAGCCAATCATATAACTTCGCTGGTACTTGAATTTTGTGTGGTTCCCAAAAGTACCCTGGAAATAGCGGTATTTTTAGGATTCAAGGATAAGCGAAGCGTGCAATAATAAAAAGGCTCTGTTCCCATAGTTCGGGATTCAGAGCCTTCATTTTAATATCAAAACATTTTATATTTTTTCTTGTACTTCTCAATCGTTGCATGCATTTTGGGGTCTTTCCAAGACTGATAATATGGTTCTCTGTCCAAAGAAATCTCATCTGCTTTTTCCAAGATTGTAATACACAAACCATCTAAAAAATCACCGGCTTTATCCCAGTTTTTTTCTATATCTACCATAAAGTAAATATATCCAAGGAAATCATAAGCATCCGGAATATAATAATCTGAACCGCCATAATATGAAAATAAATTACAAAAGTTAATTACTTCTTCTGCAGTTTTGCATTTGCTACGAAGATACTTGTTCCATACCGGATAAATATCATTCCAAGCATATTTGCTTAATAAATCCTCTGCACAATCTAAATGCTCCTCTTTTCCCTCTGGATCAAAATCCTCCGCAAAAAAATTACAATTGAACAAGTAATCTGTAACTGTAGATATATCCATACTTTTATTCATTATTATGAACCTCCCTTCCTTTTAAATAAAGTTTGTGGCAACTTTCCAAATGCTTCATGTGCGACACTCATAGACTTTGGATTCGGTTTAAAATGTCCGCTTCTATCATCATATGAAACAATCTTTCCGCCACTAATTCTCACGAGACCCGCCATTTGGACTTCGGGATTTGCTCCCCCTATCAAGGTAGGATGCGGAGTAGGTTTCCCATCCCTTCCGTTTCCATTTCTTTTCCCAAGAATAAGATTCCCTTGCTTATCTATGACATATAGATAACATTTACCCCATGAAAAATTAAACTGCGATACATCTGTGGTCCATTTTTGTAAAGGCGCAGTTGTACTGAAGTTTCTATCTATTACGTTATCAGCAATCTTCCCGACTTCTCCCTTATAAGAATGATATTTTTCTTTTGGTCTTTTCCCAGCTAATCCTGCTTCATGCATAAGGCGTTGAACTCGCTTATGATTTATTTGATACCCGCGATTTATCAATTCATGATGGACTCGTCTCACGCCGTATCTACGCTTGTTTGACTCAAAAATACTTTGTATTTCTTCAAGTATTTTTTTATTACGCTCTCCAACAACATCTTTCTTGTTTATCTCAAAATAGTAAGTCGATTTAGCCATATGCATAGCCTTAAGAAGATGCTTTAATTGGAATCCGTTTTCTCTGAGTTCCTTGATGATTGCT
>DLBG01000128.1:5453-6898 GCA_002494135.1 Lachnospiraceae bacterium UBA7027 | reverse complement strand
ACCTTCACCGCCTTGCTGCTGACCCTGACCGCCCTGCTGCTGGCCACCTTGCTGCTGACCTTCGCCGCCTTGCTGCTGACCACCCTGTTGCTGGCCGCCTTGCTGCTGGCCTCCTTGCTGCTGACCACCCTGTTGCTGGCCACCTTGCTGCTGACCCTGACCGCCCTGTTGCTGGCCTCCTTGTTGCTGACCTTGCTGGCCACCTTGTTGCTGACCTTGCTGGCCTCCTTGCTGACCTTCCTGACCCTGCTGGCCTTCCTGGCCCTGCTGGCCCTCCTGACCCTGCTGGCCTTCCTGACCCTGCTGGCCTTCCTGGCCCTGCTGACCTTCCTGGCCCTGCTGTTGCTGCTGTTTCTGCTGTTCGAGATATTCCTGCTGTTCCTGTTCGAACTGCTCTAATTTCTCCTGCGCTTCCTTCATGGTCTCTTCGGAGACTTCACCATTCTGTTCCATCTCCTCCTGCATTTTCTCGACCTGCTCCTGAAGTTCTTCGTCCTGAGATGCTTCGGCGAGCTTCTCCATCTCATCAATCAGCTGCTGTTGCTCTTCCGGACTCAGTTCTTTCTCCTGCGCTTCTTCAAGCATTTCCTCAAGGGTTTTCGCAGCATTTTCAAATTCTATCGGATTGGTAATCTGGTTTTCGATTTTATTACGAAGTCTCTCTTCAATCTTTTCAAGTTCTTCGGCTGACTTGGCAGCATCGATTTCCTTCTTTGCCTCTTCAATCATTTCATCGAGAGCTTCTTTCTGCTCCGGAGTCAGTTCGTATTTTTCCTCGATCTCCTTCTGCATTTCTTCAATCTGCTGTTTCATTTCCTTTGCCTGCTGGGCAAATTCATGATTTTTCTTTGCCGCATCCTTGGATTTTGCAGGAATCATAGCCGTGGAAATCACAAAAGCCGCGCAAAGGAAAAGCACCAGAAGCATTCTTCTGGAGATTTTCGTCGGGAAGAATTTTTTCGTAGGATAATTGCGGATATGGCGAATCGTATCGTCTTTTACAATCGTACTACAAATGTCTTCCTTTCCGGCAAGATCAAGAGAAGTCGTTACTCTTTCCTTAAGACCTGTGGAATCCACACGAAGAGCAGTTTCCTTAAGTCCGGGGAAGAAACGGATGGATACGAGACTTCCTGCTATCAGAACCACCACGAAGGCGAGGAATCCCCAAAGCAGCGCTCCGTAGAAGGGAACAAAAAGGGCAATGGTGTTTAAAATTCCCCATACCGCAAGACCTGCTGCCATGGCTGCGATAAACCATTTAAAGAAGGTCTGTACGCAGATTCTTTTTCGAATTCGTTTTACAAACTGAAGAATTAATGTGTCTTTACTCATATCTTTTTCCTCACTGCTGTTGCACGTTCTGTGCATCCGTCTGTGGTAACGGTGCTTCCTGATAAACTGCCGTAGGAGCTGCCATCTCCTGTACTGCTGCCGTCGGGGCC
>DLBG01000128.1:0-5312 GCA_002494135.1 Lachnospiraceae bacterium UBA7027 | reverse complement strand
TTTCCTGTACTGCTGCCGTCGGGGTCGTGAACATAACCTGTGGCGGAACCGGTACTGCCTCCTGTACGGGTGTTGTCGGTGCCGGTGCGGCCTGAGGCATCATCTGATTTGCCACTCCTGCCTGCATCGATGCGGGCTGGGGCATCACATTCTGCGGCATCGGCTGCATATTCTCCGGTGCGGGAACCATCCCTGCGGGAGCCTGCTGCATTCCGGGTGCCGGCATCATGCCGTCCGGTACCTGCTGCATTCCCTGTGCCATATTACCCATGGAAGGTAACAGTACCGCATCCAGTGCGGGATCATCCTGTACTCCGATCCGCTTCATATTTGCACGCTCAAACTGGCGCTCTCTTTTCTTTGTGTTCTTTACCGGGTTTAAGCAGGCTGCGGAAAGTTTCAAAAGTCCGATTACGATGCCCGACTGAAGAATCAGACTGATGGGTGTCCATAAAACCATGGTAATGTTTCCCTTGGTAATATAGTTCATATCCACGATTGTCTTCATTCCCTGGAACGGAACATCATCGATTTCCACACCCAGGAAAGTTCCGATACAGTCAAAAATCGTCACAACCGGATTAAACAAAAGCAGATAAATCGCAATGTCCAGGTGGAATTCCGGGATATTCTGCGCAGCCATACCGGAATAGACATTCCGATAATAATAATCCGAAATCGCTTCGTTGATCAGCTCGCCGATTCCGTAAACAATACCAAAAGCGGTAAGCGTTCCTCCTACCAGAATACCCAACATAACGTAGGAAAGAATTACCGCGAATACCGTTCTTTTTGTCAATGCGGAAAAGAAAACACCGAACACCGCAATATATGCAATTTCGAGAATTTCAACCAGTACCAGTCCGAATAACTGCCAGAAATTCATACCACCGTAAATAAACACGAGGGAAAGGAACGGCACGGTGGAAAGAATCAGCAAAAATCCAAGCGTTACACAGGATAAATATTTACCGAGCACGATTTCAAACGGTGTCATTCTCGTAGTCAGAAGAACATCCAGCGTCTGTCTTTCTCTCTCTCCCGATATGGTATTGGCGGTCAGAGCCGGCATCATTGTAAACAGGATGGCTGCTTCTTCCGCCACAATGGCGATTAACATGTATACCAGAATACGGTAATCGATTTTCTCATTCACGATTCCGGCCGTCATGATATAAAGCAGGAAACCGGCTACGGTCGATGCAACGACTCCGTTAAAAATCATCATCAGGATCAGCACCTTCGGGCGCTTCATGTCGATGGACATATCTTTAAACAGAACCGCATTTTTTGCAAAAGGATTTTTCTTAATAGGATTGCTCATCTTCTTGTGCCCTCCTGCTGATTTCTTGCGCCCTGCTGGTTACGTGCCGCGGCACCGCGATTTACGATTTGCATGAACAGAGCTTCGAGGCTTCCTTCCTGTCTGGTAAAGGACAGAATCGGAATACCGTTTCTTACAAGCGTGGTTAACAGGTTTGCCTCATCCTGCTTATTTCCGGTGAAAACAACTTCGATGATGTTGGCACGTGCGGAAAGGTGCTGCACATTCGGATTCTCCTGCAGTACATGAAAAGCCGCATCCACCGCATGCTCTTCCACCACGATAATAATCGGACTCTGCATGGCAGCTGCCCTGTGGATTTCATCAATGGAACCTTTAAGCATCATCTGACCGTGATCGATAATTCCGATTGTCGTACACATCTCCGACAACTCGGGAAGAATGTGCGAACTGATGATAATGGTTTTACCCATGGAAGAGAGATTCTTTAAAATCTCCTTCAGCTCATATCTCGCTCTCGGATCCAGGCCGCTCGCCGGTTCGTCCAAAAAGAGGATATCCGGATTATGTACCAGCGCCCTTGCAAGGCAGAGTCTCTGCTTCATACCTCTCGAAAGACCGTTAACATCCGTGTCGAGTTTGTGATCCAGTTTTACCAGCCTGAGCAGATCCAGGCAGAGATTGTCCGCATCTTCTCCAACAAGTCCGTAGGCCGAAGCAAAAAACTGCATATATTCCATGGTCGTGAAGGAATTGTAAACACCAAAGAAATCGGGAACATATCCTACCTTGGTGCTTAACATTCTATGGTTGGAAAGCATTTTCTTTCCGTCGATAAATACCTCTCCGGAATCCGCTCCCAAAAGGCCTACACAAATTCGCATGGTTGTGGTTTTTCCGGCTCCGTTTGCGCCGACGAATCCGAACAGTTCTCCGTCTTCGACGGTCAGGTTCAGATTTCTGAGTGCATAGAATTTGCCGTATCTTTTGTTTAAATTCTTGATTTCCAGCATTTTATGTCCGTCTCCTTAGTTCGTCTCCTTCATCTGGGAAAGCTTGATTTTCTGAATTACCGCTTCCGTACGTTCGTTTCTGTATTTGTTCGTAAACTGAATGTCCTTGCAGACGGAATTCTTGGGGAAACCGATAATATACATTTCGTACAGCACATCATCATCCGTTGAAATCGGAGCTGTTCCCTGATAGCCTACAGGCGACTGGTTTATATCGTCCTTCAGAGAGTCTCTTGCAATGCCGTAAAGGTATGATGCGAGACTTGCACGGTTCTGATATCTTGTAAACTTTTCGGAAAGGCTTCCGAACAAAACACCTTCCAGTGTATGCTTGTCTTTTCCGGTGAAAGCCACATCCGCCGAGTATCCCATGTTATTGTCCGAACTTCTCCACTTCTGTGAACTCATGTCAAACGAGCCGCCTGACTTCAAATCACCGATTCTGAATACCACGGTATCATAATAGGTGTTCTGTCCGGAGTAGGGAGCCTTAACGGCAACTACGAATACATTTTCCAGATCCACGCCGGTATCGTTATGAATGATACACTTCTCCGCATTGGATTCGTTTGCAAAATAACTCTTTCTGACATCTACGTTAAACGTTCTCTCCGAAGGATAAATGCTCTCAAGCAGGAACTGATCGGAGCTTAACGCAACATTTCCGGCAAAACGTACCGTTTCATTGTCGATTCCTTCCCGGAATGCCACGCGATAGGAATTGGAATCCACTTTGGTATTGGAACTGTAATAGTTTTCGATTTCGCGAATCAGTTCAAGGTTATACTGTTTGGAGAAGCTGACTTCGCAGGTGCGGTTGGAAGGCGTGGTTACCGCAACATAGTTATTCTCTATCGCCGCCGGTTTCTGAAGTTCCAGAACCGTCATGGCATTGATTCTGGGTTTGATAATTCTGGTGGAAAAACCGACACAGAAAATAAACACAGCCACTGCCAGTGCAAGAACCGGATACCAGATCCACAGACGGAACGTCTTTTTCTTTTTACGGTTTACCAGATACAGAACCAGCATGGCTACCAGATATCCGATAATGGGCACCGCATAGAAAAGTGCAGGCGGAAGCGGAGCTCCCGAAGCTTTTCCCAGCAGAGTTCTAAGCGCGGAGGAATTGTTTATGTTGGCAAAATTATAGTTCATCCATGTATTCTGGCTGTTTTTGTAGTTTTCCTCCACAACGGGAAGGGCAAACCTCTGAAGTAAGGGATAAAGAATTTCCGATGCATTGGCATAGGACGGAATGGGGTTCATGGTAAAATCGATTCCGTACAGCGCAATGATTCCCTTTCCTCTTTCAATCATCGAAGCAAGGATGTAATCACCGGAAGTACTGTCACCGTAATAATAATCAAATGCTTCGTCACTCTCTAACGCCAGGACATCCGCAGATACCATGGGATAGGTATAAACAGGTTGCGGTTCGGGCTGGTATCCGTATGCATACAGATAAATGACATCAATACAGTAATCATAGTAAACATCTTCCAGATCATAGGGAACCGTGCCGTTCTCAAGGTCATTCTCGGTAAGACCGAATTCCGCCATGAAATCTTCCAGGCAGTATTCATCCAGTTCCTCACGATGATTGTAAAAAAGATCATCATAGAAAGACATAAAATCTTCGTCATCTCTGGGATTGCTGTCATAGTCCGGATAATTGCCGGAGTCGGGCTGATACTGATAGTAATAGTATCCGATACCGAAACTTGTGGAATACTTCGTCATCTTGGAAGAAGTAACATCCACAACATTTCCCTTCAGTTTGGAAAGCGTTTTGGAGGAATTCGAGCCGGTTCCCACAATCAGAATACCGCCACGGTTAATCCACATATTCAGTGCTTCCACCTGCTCATCCGTCAGCTGGTCGGTACTGAAATTGCTGATTAAAATCACTTCCAGCATGTCAAGGCCGTTGACACTTTCCGGGAAAGTATCGACGGTCAGTTCCATCAGATTGGTTTTAAATGTTTCGCTGGAATAAAATTCAATATTATCCAAATATCCGAGCGCGGAATAATCGTCGGAGAGAATTCCGATATCCATTCTCTTGGAAGCCGAAACGTCCACGTTTAAACGGTCTTCTCTCGTCCAGACAAGTTTTCCCTTCTTGTCGGTGATACGTACACGCATTTTCCCGTGGTTATCCACTACCTTTCCGTAGAATAAAACGGTCTTTGTCTCTCCTCTTCCGATACTGAATTCAGACTCATACATGATGTTGTAATTCACCTTATTGGGAATCACCAGCTGAATTCTGCCCGAAAAATCATTTCCCGGATTTTCCACGGAAATGGCAAAAGGGACATAATGTCCCATTTCCGCTTTATTGTCAAAGCCGACTTTCACTTCAACATTGAAGCGGTTCATATCCGTATCCGCCTTTGCGGTAAGGAACGGAAGGAAGGTGGTAAATACGAGCATCAGTCCGAGTAAAACCACGGTTGCCCGTTTCCAAGTTTTTTTCATGTTTCCAATCTCCTGATTATTCTATGCTTTCGAGAAGAACGGCTTCGCCGTCTTTCGTGAATTTGGCGATATAAATTTTGCCGGGTTTCGCATCAACTTCACTGTCTTTTGAAATTACCGTTTCGAAAACCTCGATTTGAAGGTCCGGATTCGTATTCTTCAGTATTTCGTAATCCGATGCCGCCTGAACGGAAGCTTTCCCGGTGGCCGGATCGATTTGGATTACAAGAATATAATTCTTTGCCTCTTCCTCCTGCAGCTTTTCACCGCCGGTCGGCTCATCACCTTTCTTTACGTCCTCACCGTTCCTGACAGGTCCGGAAACAGCCTGCTTTTTCTGGCCTTCGGCTTCGGTTGAAAGCGGCTGTTCATTCGCTTCTTTGTCCGATGTTTCCAGATATTCTTCTTCTGCCGATTCCGCCGCTTCCAAAGCAGCTCCTTCGTATTTCATCGTATCCGTCAGACCCTGAATATTCACCATTTCCGCGCTTGTCGATAAATTTTTTGCTTTGTTGGCGGATAAAAACACC
>DLBG01000027.1 GCA_002494135.1 Lachnospiraceae bacterium UBA7027 | reverse complement strand
CAGCGGAATATACAGTGTTTTATTTACTTCATTCATCTGTCTTTCCTTCTTGTCATGACGATTCCGATAATTGATCCAATCAGGACGAACGGAGCAATACGAACAAATGCCCACTCAAAGGAGTGGAAAATCGTTCCCAGCACTGCCGTTTCCGGATCGTTATAATTCCATCCCAGGTACGGGCTGCTCAGGAAAAACAATACTACTGTAATCAGCACGATGATGACCGCAAGAAAAATAAAAAGCCAATGTGCTATTTTTCTCCATAACTGTTGTCTTTTGGAAAGCTGAAGGTTGATCACCTCCAACTTTTGAGAAATGGATTTCAGATCATCCGCTTCCGGCTCTGTAACAGCCTCTCCCAGCAAAGTGCTGACGGGTGTTTCCAATGCTTCAGATAACGCAAGCAACAACTCGGAATCCGGAACCGACCGGCCTTGCTCCCATTTGGAAATCGTTTGTCTGACCACATTCAGTTTGACTGCGAGTTCCTCTTGAGAAAGGCCCTTTGCTTTTCTTAATGTCTTGATGTTTTCGCTTAACATGGCAAACGCCTCCTTTCGCAGTCATGTTACAATGGGCTGGTCCGTTGCCGCAAGCAACGCATATTAACAACGGCGCAATCGGTGTGAATCTGGTAACTACAGTTCCATCTGGCTTCAAGAATGTGTCAGCAGACAGACCGTCTCCACATGCACCGTCCCCGGGAACATATCCACGGTGCAGATTCTTTCGGGCATGTAGCCGTTTGCCATGAAAACCTCAAGGTCGCGGGCGAGCGACGTCGGCTTGCAGGAAACATAAACCATCCGCTCAACACCGTAGCCGATTATTTTCGGAAGCGCCTTCGGATGAATGCCGTCGCGGGGCGGATCGAGAATAATCAGATCCGGTTTCTGCGTCAGATCATCCAGCACCTTTAATACATCTCCTGCGATAAAATCACAGTTATCCAGTCCGTTCAGTGCCGCGTTTTCTTTCGCTGCTTCCACTGCTTCTTCCACGATTTCCACACCGACTACTTTGTCCGAAACCGGCGCCATTAACTGCGTGATGGTTCCCGTACCGGAGTAAAGATCATAAATTACGTGTGGCTTTTTTGCAGGTATCTTCTTCTCTTTGGAAGCGTCGGCAGTATCCTTCGCATCATCACCCAAAAGAAACTCTCTCACCTTTCCATACAGCACTTCCGCTCCCAGACTGTTGGTCTGGAAGAAAGAAAACTGACTGATTTTAAACTGTAGCCCAAGCAGTTCTTCCCGGATGTAAGATCTTCCGAAAAGCACTTCGCTTCCTTCATCCGTTACAACATCGGCCACGGAATTATTCACCGTATGTACTACACCTGTAAGTGTACCTTCCAGGGGCAGGGCCTTCAGTCCATGCGCGTAATTCGCAAGAAGTGTTTTAAGTGCTGTGCTGTCAGCCGTAAAATCTCCCGATTCGGAGGTAGTCACCAGCGCCACGAGAATCTCTCCGAACTTTTTGCTCTTACGCACAAGAAGATGCCGTAAATATCCCGTATGCTGCACCTTATGGAAATACGGAATGTTGCGTTTGGCAAAATAATCCAGCGTATACTTCAGAATGGTCCGGTAGTCCCCGTCCACGATTTTACAATCCGTCACCGGGACAATATCATACATGCTGCCCCTTTTGTGAAGGCCGAGCGCAAGCGGTCCGTCCTTATATTCATCTCCGAAGGAAAACTCCATTTTATTACGATATTCCTCAAGAACCGGGCTTTTATTAATCCCTTCATAGATGTCATCGAAGTGAATGACCGGTGCACCTTCATCCGTGTGTTTACTTTCCACCACCGGTTTTAAAAGCGCCACAATCTGTTCCTCTTTCAGACGAAGCTGCTCCTCATACGGAAGGGTACGATAGGAACATCCGCCGCATGAATCAAAATGCAGACAATCGCACGGCACTTCGGCAGAACTCTTCTTTACAACATCAAGAAGCATTCCTTCCGGGCTTCCGTGGTGCATCTTTTTAATGCGTATACGGACCGTCTGCCCGGGTAAAACACCCTTTACGCGCACCATATGTGCCCCTGTTTCAACGCCTGCGGCATCGCCCTGCGGTTCCGCCTCAAAAACTTCGACCAGTCCCTTATTGGGGAAGGCCACACTCTTTACTTTTCCGATTACAATATCGCCTTTTTTCATAGCATTCCGTCGCTTTGTTTTATATTATCTCTCCATGCAGCATCCGTGCCGCCACAACCCGAAGTTTCCGGGCCGGACGTGGTTCTCTGACCGAACTCAGTTCCCCGGCCGGGCGCCGGTTTCCGGGCTGAACACCGTTCTCCGGCCGACACAATGTCCACACATAGAAAGAGCCCCGAATAGTTCGGGGCTCCGGGAAATCCTTCAAAAAATCTTAGTCTTCCTTCTTCTCTACAGCAGTTGCTTCTTCATCATCGAAGAAATCATCATCGAAATCATCATCGAAATCGTCATCGAAATCCTCAAGATAATCAGGGGTCAGGTAACGATATACGAGATAAGCAATACCTGCAACGGCTGCAATGGCACCGATGATTGCAAGGATGGTGATAATCACCTGTTTACGCTTCTTCTCTTCCAAAGCTTCCTGCTCTCTCTGCTTCTTGTAAATGATATCATCCAGATGAGTTGCCTCAAGAATATCATTGAAATTCTTTATTTTTTTGATTGCATCAAACATGTAAAAAACCCTCCTTCCGGGATACTCGTAACCCACTATATAAATTTTAGCACATAATACAGTAAATTGCTATATTTTTTTACAGTGTAATCTTTCCGATTGTCTTGGTCAGATTATCCGCAATCGCCTTTAAGTCTTCTGCCTGGCGTTCCACATTCCCGATGGCATCGTTAACGCGGGTTGCGTTCGCAAGCGTCTCCTGCGTACTTGCCGCATTCTCCTGTGCAATGGATGTAAGATTATGCACAACGTCGATTACGCGCTCTCTGGCCTCGTTTAAATTCTTCGTCTTCTCCGCAATAAGCTCGATACTGCGAATGGACTGTTCGATGTCCTCATTTACAAGATGGAAAGCCTTCTCGGTCTCGTTTACGTCTTTATTCTGTGTATCGATAATCACCTTGACGTCATCCATAATCGCAACGCTTCTGGAGGACTCTGCGGAAAGGTTCTCGATGATTTTTTCGATTTCGTTTGCGGAGCGGTTGGACTGCTCGGCAAGCTTCTGAATTTCGCTCGCAACCACAGCGAATCCGCGTCCCGCCTCGCCTGCACGGGCTGCCTCGATGGAAGCGTTTAAGGAAAGCAGGTTGGTCTGTTCCGCAATACCCGTAATCATTTCCACCGCACTCCGGATCTCGTTAACCGATGCATTGGTTGCGTTGGTCTGCTCATAGATGGTCTCGACGCTTTCACGGGTTTTATCGTTAATCTCGCTTAATTTGTTCAGAATCTTCATGGCCTGGTTGCCCGCCTGATCCATGTCTGCCGCATTCGCACGCAGCGATTCCACCTCACGGGTGGTTTCCTGAATCATTTCGCCCATGATGGCAACGTTGTCCATCGCGGTCTGGGATTCACCGGCCTGGGAGGATGCTCCGTCCGAAATTTCGGAAATAGCTTTCTCCACCTGTCCGACACTTTCGGAAGAATTCACCGCACCGACGGTCATATCGCCGGATGCATCATAAAGGTGCTTAATTGCTTCGGAAAGTTCATTGGAAATGCCTTGCAGCTTGTCGGTCAGTTCCAGTACGGATCTGGACATGCCGCCGCACTCATCGTTTAAAGATGTGTAATTGTCCAATGCACGGTTTTTACGGAAATCCAGTTTCGCCAGCTTCTGAATGGAGAAGTTGATAATCGAAATCGGACGCATCATTTTGGCGATCAGCATGATGGCAAGTGCAAGAATCACAACGATAATTCCCACGCAGGAGAGAATCGAACGCAGGAGATTTCTTCCCGTGATATTCTGCACTTCCGCCTTGTCCGCGGTCAGGACAAGGACATAGTCCGATTCGTTTGAAACATAATACGTGACAACCTTCTTGGTGCCATGATAAGTGGTTTCCTTGTATTCGGGCATCGGATGAAGGCCGGCTCTGATATCCGCCGTAATATTCTTTATCACTTCATTCTCAACCGGTGCACCGATCCGGTCGGTGTCGGGATGATAGATGATGATGCCTTCGGAATTCACCACATAGCAATAGCTTGAGGGAAAATCTCTCACATTGATGCTTGCCACGAGATTTCTTAAAATTTTCGGCTCCAGTACGGAATCTCCGTGAAGCTCCTTGGCGGCATCAATGTTCTCACCGGCAAGCACCGCCACATCAATCATGTAATCTTCGATTACATCGGATGTGATGGCTATCTGCTTCGGAATAAAAATACCACCCATGACAACGGCCATTACCAGTACGGATACAATAACAATGGCAACCGTTTTTCCCCTCAAGGACTTAAACATCCTCATACCTTACCTCCAAAGATACAGGCTTCTGCCTGCATACAGACCGCAAAACGACATCGCTTACGCGTTCTTGCCGCAGCACTTCTTATATTTCTTTCCGCTTCCGCAAGGGCAGGGATCGTTGGGATAAACACGGTCGCCCTTAATGATGGTCGTGGAAGACTTCTGTCTTTTGTAAAGTTCCGCTCTGGTTGCTTCGTCGTAGATGTCGTTCCACTCTTCCAGGCCGTACAGCCAGTCTGCGTCTGCAGCAACCATGTTCATGTATAATTTCTCTTTATCGAATTTCAGGGAAACTTCGGTATCAGCCTCCATGGTCTCGATGGGGTTCGGGGTAACCAGCGATTCCTGAATACCGTCTAAGAAACCGGTCATGTAGGAAATGGTGGTGTTATATTTCTCGGCCAGTTCCTTAACGGTTCCTTTTACTTCCTCATCGGGATTCTTTAAAAGTTCCTGATAGATTTCCTTTTCTTTCAGGAAATAAGCCTGCCATAATTTGGACATTTTAACCTTGTCCGGTTCCTGATACGCTTTCTCTCTCCATGCATCCAGTAAAGCCATAGTATTTCTCTCCTTGAAAATAGACTTGCGCACCTGCGCATAAAATTAAAAAATTACTTGATATTGTGTCTCATTGTAAAATGAAACACAATACCAAGTATGATTATATACCTTTTTTGATAGTCTGAAAAGGTGTTTTTATTGAAAATTACTGATTTTTGCGCTTTTTTACCGCCTCGGAAAGCAGGAATTCGATTTGCCCGTTGACGGACCTGAAATCATCTTCCGCCCATTTCATTACATCGTTGTACAAAGACGGGGAAAGGCGCAGCAGGATTTGCTTTTTATCTTCTTTTTCTTTCTTCTTTTCCGATTCCATGCGGCCTCCTTTCCGGATCAGTCATTCCATCAGTAGATGCTTCCGGAATTCACGATGGGCTGGGCTTCCTTGTTGCCGCAAAGAACAACCATTAAGTTGCTGACCATCTGTGCCTTGCGCTCGTTATCCAGAGTAACCACATCTTTCTCGGAGAGCTGGTCGATTGCCATTTCCACCATGGAAACCGCGCCTTCAACGATTTTGCGACGTGCTGCAATGATGGCAACCGCCTGCTGACGCTGAAGCATTGCTGCCGCAATTTCCTCGGAGTATGCAAGGTGGGTGATACGAACTTCCAGAATCTGAAGGCCTGCACCGTAAACTCTCTGCTGAAGTTCTTCCTTCATGCGTTCCGCAACTTCCTGTGAACTGGAACGAAGGGTTTTCTCAACAATTCCGTCGCCGTCCTCGTCCATGTCATCGTAAGGATAAAGTCTTGCAATGTTACGAATCGTGGAGTCGCACTGGATGGAAAGAAAGTTTCTGTAGTTCTCTACGGAGAATACGGCAAGTGTGGGATCCACAACCTTCCATACAACCACCGCACCGATGATGATGGGGTTACCGAGAATATCGTTAACTTTCTGTTTCTGGTTATCCAGCGTGTTAACCTTTAAGGAAACCGCCTTGGGTCCGACACTTGTCATCTGACCCTGACCGTTCATCACAACGCCCCTTGCGGGATTAAAAATCTGCGCGAACGGGTTTACGAAGAAAAATCCGGGCTTCTTTAAGGTTCCGTAATACTTACCGAATACGGTAAATACCAGTGCTTCGTTCGGTTTTACGGTCTTCAGTCCTGCGAAGAAAATGCAGAACATTACGAAGAGGATAATTGCCAGTAATACAAGAATCAGGGAGATTCCGTATGTCATTTCGACCAATGCAACACCTGCGATAAACAATACAAACGAAACGATCATTCCTATGATGTTTACGAAGAGCATCAGAAAGCCCGAAGGGGGATTCAGTTCTCTTTCCGTAACGTTCGGATTGAACGCATTCATCTGACTTTGATAGTTCATGTTCTGTCCATCCATTGTAATGTCCTCCTGAATTTTTAAATTCCCTTTACACTTCCGTATTGCCAAACCGATATCCGCATGTTCCGCGTTGAAAGCCACGCCGGATTGCGATATCGTTTTGATATCATATAAATATCATATTATTATAAAATTGTCAACACCTTTTCCAAAGATTTACTGTACGCGTTCCAGCGTACTGCGGTCGCCCGCATGGCCGTGCTGGACATGCTTCACATTGGTCCAGAGCGGCGCGTTGTAATATACATAGCAGTCGCGGTCGCGCGCATCTCCCTCGTGCCAGTCAAAGGCCTCTTCCGCTCCGGCACCGTCCATCAGGCGAATGAACATCTCCTGGAGATCCTCAAACGAAACCGGTGCATCGGATGTCTGCATGGTCTTGTGGAATTCATTCATTCCCTTGACCATAAAAATCGGATGATTGCGGTCCTCGACAATATCCTCCTCGGAGAATCCGTGATCCGCGGTGATTATAATAACGGAATTATCATATACCCTTTCGGTTTTCAGAATCCGCGTCAGAGAATCCGCCATCATCATGGATGCCGCAATGTTCTGTTCGTAAGAGCCCTCATCCGTGATATTCATGTTTTCGTCGTAGATAAACGGTACATGCCCGCCCTCGATATGATACCAGCGAAAGCACGGTGTTTCCATATGTTCCGGCGGCCATGCATCACGCGTACAAAGTCTCATTCCGTAGCCGCTTAAATCGGACCAGAATGCGTCATTGTGATAGTCGTAAAGCTGTCCTGCTTTGGAGTTTTCACCTTCGCCCGATGCAAAGTCCGTAATTTCGTCACCGACGCTTTTAAACTCCGCATTGATGTTATCGATGATGCAGAAGCGCTTCAAATCAAACGGCGCATAACGGTATCCCACCAGCTCAAGCTGGTTTTTCACAAAGCTTTTCAGTTCCGGCCGTCTGCCTGAGGATGCGTGTTTTATATTCTGAAATTTGTATACCTTCGCACATTCCGCCGGCACGCAGTCATCATAAAATCCAATCCGGTAGTTTTCGCGAATCAGCCTGTCAAACAGCGGCGATTCGTCAAAAGCCCGTTCGCGGTAATCCAGGTAATTCTCTTTGCCTTCGTCCCAGACCCCCGATACCATGTGCGGCACGGAATTGTTCGTCTGCGTATAGCCTGAAAGCATATTCGAAAAGTATGTAAAATCCTTAAAATTTTCCCGATACTCCGGATGATTTGCAAGCACCCGTTCGAACGCCGATGCATCCACCGCATCGATTAAAAAAACAATGACATTCTGCGTGGACGAAAACTCAAATTCTCCGGCCTTCGTCACCGCCGCAACCTCTTTTTTCGCAAAACCGTTGTTACGGATACCGACGGTAACGAGCGTAATCAGTAAAACCAGTGAAAGTCCGCCGAGACCGTATTTTAAAACCTCTTCGGTCTTTTGATATTTGAAAATCAGAATCAGCGCCACAATGACGGCAGCTAAAAAAACATAGATTCCGACGGAAATTAAACGATGCGATGAAAGTGCCGCCCAGTCAATATGCCGTCCGTCGGACTTCGGAAGGAAGTTTGAGAAAAAGGTTCCCTCCATGTAAAGTGCAAAATAAAAGATGCTGCCCGCAAGGAACAAAATGCGGTAAACGTTTTTGTGAATGACGTGTGCCAGAAGCAGTACCCCGAGGATAACCGCCGTCGAGATGAAAAAAAGCGGCAGGTCAATCCGGATCATCATCGGAAAGTCAAACCAGAATTCCACCTTGTTTGTAAAATAAATCTCCAGGGGTGCATACAAAAACACAAAAAAAGAAAGCGCCGCCGCAAGCAGTGCCGCCGCAACATACGGGCGCTTTTCCCTGACTTTATTTGGCTCTTTCTTTGTATTGTCCGTCACGTATCTTCTCCGTTATTTCGAAGTTTCTTCCGATTCCTGTTCCTTGAGTTTCTCTTTAATAAGCTCCGCCTTTTCCATCGTTTCTTCCATTTCGGCGCTGCGGAACGATGCGACATTTTTCTTTCCCGTAATCGCGCCGTAAGCCCAGAGTGCAATCCAGAGAAAGACGGGGAATACGATGCATCCGATCATGAAGAACGGAAAAATCGCCGCTTTCCCGGGAATCGGAAGCACCGCAATCAGAATCGTCGCGGTGAACCAGAGTGCGATAATCACAATTCCGATCCATGCGAGGATTCTCTTTGCAGGTGAAGTTTTTTTATTCTCGTCTGACATGTCTTTTATCTTCTTATACGTTAATCTCTTCCTTTTATACGTTAATCTCTGCCTTGCCGCCGAGTAAATCCGCATATTTTTCAAGCACGGGATTTACGCAGGTCTGCAGGAATTTTTCCGTCTGAATTGCCGCACGGCCCGTATAAAGTTCGGGTTTTAATACCGCATTGATTTCTTCCTCGGATACACCGAAGAGAGGATCTGCCGCGATTAATTCCACAAGGTTGTTATCCTTACCCTCTTCCTTTACAACCGCACCGGCCTGCATGGACAGTGTACGGATTTCCTCGTGAAGTTCCTGACGGTCTCCGCCGCGTTTTACGGCATCCATCATGATGTTCTCGGTTGCCATGAACGGCAGCTCGGAACGAAGTCTCTTTTCAATTACCTTCGGATATACCTTAAGGCCGTCCGTTACATTCATGCAAAGATCGAGGATTCCGTCGATGGCAAGGAAGGCTTCCGGAATGGAAAGTCTCTTGTTTGCGGAATCATCCAGCGTTCTTTCGAACCACTGCGTTGCAGATGTGATGGCGGGATTTAATGCATCGATCATCACGTAACGGGACAGGGACGCGATACGCTCGCTGCGCATCGGATTACGTTTGTAGGCCATTGCGGAGGATCCGATCTGGGTCTTTTCAAACGGCTCTTCCACTTCCTTTAAGTGCTGAAGCAGACGGATGTCGTTGCTCATTTTATGTGCGGATGCGGCGATGCCGGCAAGGATGTTGCAGACTCTCGTATCCACCTTTCTCGAATAGGTCTGTCCGGATACCGGATAGCATGCCTCAAAGCCCATCTTCTCTGCAATCATCGGATCGATTTTATCGATGGTTTCCTGATCTCCTTCGAAGAGTTCCAGGAAACTTGCCTGTGTTCCGGTCGTACCCTTGGAACCGAGAAGTTTTAACGTGGAAGATACATATTCAAGATCCTCCAAATCCATCAGAAATTCCTGCGTCCAGAGCGTTGCTCTTTTTCCTACGGTTGTAGGCTGGGCCGGCTGGAAGTGGGTAAATGCCAGTGTCGGCAGTTCCTTATTCTCGTCCGCAAATCTGGAGAGATTTGCGATTACGTTTACCAGTTTCTTCTTAACAAGCTCCAGTGCTTCCTTCATCACGATAATGTCGGTGTTGTCGCCGACGTAGCAGCTGGTTGCACCGAGGTGAATGATGCCCTTTGCGTTCGGGCACTGTAAGCCGTATGCGTATACGTGACTCATAACGTCGTGACGGACGATTTTCTCGCGGGCCTTTGCCTCTTCGTAGTTGATGTCGTCCTTGTGTGCCTTTAATTCCTCGATCATCTCCGGAGTGATCTGCTTTAAACCAAGTTCCATCTCTGTCTCTGCAAGAGCAATCCAAAGTCTTCTCCAGGTACGGAATTTCATATCCGGGGAGAAAATATACTGCATTTCCTTACTTGCGTAACGCTCCGATAACGGGCTTACATATACATCTGTTGCCATGGTTTGTTCCTTTCTTTTGTTCCTTCGTCCTGCTGCCTGCATCCGGCTTAGTCTTATGCCTGCAGGCGCTTATTTCTTTCCGCCGCAGGTTTATACATAACGGCGGTAGTCTTCTTTGTATTCGGAGATTTTACGTCCCAGCCACTCGCGGAATTCCACGGTATCTCCGGCCGACATAACATTCTCGAATTCCGCACGTTCGTCGGACTCTTTCCACTCGGCCTCAAAGACCTTCATGTCCTCTTCAAGTTTCAGCGTATCATCAGACATGTCAAGCATGCTGCTGATCTGCTGAATGTACTCGCGTTCCGGCAGGCGCATACGCATTGCTGCCGCATAACCGTAGAAATATTCCTTCTTCGAATCCAGCAGATATGCATTCCGGAAGCTTTCCTCTGCCTGTGCAAACAAAAACTGTCTTGCCAGTGCGATGCCGCGGTTATAGTAAACACCGCCCAGGAATTCTCTCTCCGAATCGTCCACCTGCTCAATCAGTGCATCATATTCACGGATTGCATGCGCATAGCGCTCCTTGCGAAGGTAGAAATCCGCATGGGTTTTGCGACGGCGGATCACGTTTCCTCCGGATCCCTGACGCACGATATCAAGAATCGCTTTCTTCTCGCGCACACTGACGTAAGCCACATTATTTAACACCGCTTCCACGTATCGTGTCAAGGGGACACCCCTGGCGATGCAGCGGCTTAATTCCTGTGCCATCTCGCGCACTCCGCATTCGTCTTCCAGCCAGGAAACCAGTTCCGTGGTAAAAATATCCGTCTCCAGAAGTTCCGGATTCTCGCATACGCAGTATGCAAGCTCGTCCGCGGAATAAATGCGCACACATATTTTATTGAGGTAGAAGGGGCGGTTTCCTTTCCGTCCCGTGCAGTGATACATGCTTCCCATGCGTCGTCCCTCTTGTTATATCGTCCCTTTGGTTATTCTCTGTAAATCTTTCGCAGACTGCTCATTGAATCAGTCAAGCGACAGCTCCTCCGTCCACTCAAGTCCCGTTGACGGATACAGTTCTCCGAATCCCAGATCTTTCGCCACAAAGAGCACACTCTTGTCCGAATTCATTTTGATTGTCAGCGAAATCCGCGTCATGCGGCTGCTCTTTACGGGCAGTCCGGATAATTTTAAATCCGCACCCACGCGGTTACGTTTTGAAATCTGTTCAATCCAGATCGGCACGGTGTCGGTCTCGTGCAGGAGGAATTCCTCCGTGCGTCCGACTTCATACCAGTGTTCGCCGGCCTTGATGAATGCCACTTCTTCATTCTCGTCGTTATCACGAATCGTGACTCCGACATTTGCCTGCACACGGTCACGGCCGAAGAAGCGAAGCTGCTTCTCGTATCCGCTCGGTGCGGCATATTCTTTCGCCGCAAGACAAGCACCTTTGCTGAAAAGGTTGTTGCCCTTGAATACACGGCGTCCCTTGCAAAGAAACTTCAGCGAATCGTTGCACCACTCGTCGTAGAAACCTTCGCCGATTAAATAAACGGCGGAAATCAGACGGTTTTCACACATGTGGTCGCAGATATTTAAGAATCTCCGGTCCTTCTCTGCCGCCGATTCTCCTTCCGGTCCGAACCGGAAATCCTCGTATGCATATTCCTCAACACCTGCAATTGCAGGGGTGACGAAGTGATTTTTCTCCAGACGGTAAATATTCAGGTATCCTTCCGCACTGTCGCAAAGCAGTACCTGATGATTCTTAAGCTCATCCTTCTGGTAAAGCATGTAGAAGAAGAAACTCTCTTCGTAACTTAAGAAGTGAATCTTCTCTTCTTCGATTTTCAGCAGTTCCGGAAGTTTCTGCAATACCTTTACGGTCTCGGTATCCGCCTTGCGTACGGTTACCACAACGGCCGAAACTTTGTCGGGTGTTGTCATCAAAGGAAGCATGGCAAATGCTCTTTTGATAAACAGCAAAAGCAGATCCTCCGCCTTATACTCCTCCGTTCCCATGCGGACGGTTTCGCCGCGCAGGGACTTGCGAAGAAGATCCGCAATCAGATATCCGTCCTTTTCGGAAAACGCATCTTCCGCCGCGCGTCCGATGACCCACTGATTGTTGGATTTCCGTTTTAAAATAACCGCAGGAATGTTGTACTCTTCCTCGCCCGTGATGGTGCTTAACGTCTCGGGCTCGGTGCCGTCAATGCGCATGTAAGAAATCTGGGCAAACCTGTTGTTTAGGTCAAACCCGATTACGTAACGGTCCCTGTTTATTTTTTCGAAGACTTCCCTGATTCCGGCCATTTTGCCCTCTTCGTGTTCTGTGATTAACTGTAACTTCCGATTAAGCCTTATTCGGCATGAAACAACTTCTTTGTGATGTATTCCAGATGTGCGTACTCTTCAAGCACTTCCGCACTGCGCTGCTCCTGCGCTTTCTCACGCAGCATCACCGCCTCGTTTAATACATGATATCTCCACGGCACGTCGCAGGAAGAATTGTCTGCGCCCGTAAGCGTGGCCGAAAGCGTCAGCTGCTCCTGGTTGCCGCTTTCCTCGGTAATATAATAGTTCACGACGTCGCCGGAGAAGAGGATAAAATCTTTCACGAAAATTCCGTAATAAAGATTGTCCATCTCTTCCTTGCGGTACTCGGCATTGTCGCTGTTTTCGCGTTCAATCGCATAATGCATGATGACACGGCTGTTGCCGTTTCCGCGGTATTCCACAAACGAACGGTCGGTGAAAGGTACCACCGCCGGTACTTCCGATGCGAATTTTAAGAAGTAAGGGAATACCACACCGCTCTTGATTTCCTTCGTGATGATTTCGCGAAGCAGCGGAATATTCCAGCTTGCCGAACCCTTGGTGGAATAATAAAGTGCATACGATAACTTGCAGATCCGGCTTAATTTCTCGCCGTCCTTGTGAAGACGCTCCATCTCGCCGAAGACGGATTCCGGCACCTTGTATTCGCCCACGAAATAGCCGTAAGCGCACTCCGCAAGGTAGGACTTGCGAAGACTCGTGCTGCCGTTTAGGCGCACAAAGCGCTCGTAAATCTGCTCGCGCTCAGGCCCCGCCGTTCTTGTATAAAGCATTTGCACAAGGATTCTCTCAATGAGTCCGAAGACATCGCAGCCGAAGCTTTCGCAAAGTCGCAGCAGTTCCAGCATCTGCGTGTTGGTTCCTTTAAAATGCACTGCCAGATATTTTAAAATCACCGAATCGAAACGTCCGCCCAGATACAGTTCCTCACAAAGAGCAATCATGTCCGGATCTTCTTCATAGTCCGTTCTTTCCAGATAGCGGCTCAAAAGACGAAGACAGGTCTTTGCCGCCACGTGTTCCATGCCGAAATTGCAAAGCCAGTGGAACGCGTCCTCGTAAAGGCCTCTTGCCACCAGGATATGTACCATCTCGCCGCGGTCCGATGCCGGCAAAACCTCGGGTTTTGCCATCATTAAGAGCCGGTCGAGTTCGCGGATTCTGTCGTTCTCAAAGTAAAATTTGCAGAGATTGTAAAGAATCTCCTTCTTTAACGTGAACGTCACGGAATCGGACGTAAGCAGTGTCTCGTAGTATTCACAGTTCTCATCGCTGACCGCCGCATCATGAACGTCATTCTCGGTGATGTTGAGTAAAATACCCACGCGGCCTTTTACAAGCGGGAGAACGGTATCCCGCATCCGCTCGGTATACAGAACCGGCGACGGTTTCGTCAGTGCCTCGGATACGTATCTGCGGCCGTTCTCGTCCTCAAACAGGATGCAGTAGTTTCTCGCATAGATGGTCGGATAAGCCACGCCGTCATGTACCGGGAATTTACCCTCTCCGACTGCCTTGTCATGCACCACAATCACTCTGCGGATGTTCGGTCTGGTCACGCGAACCTCATGTGCAAACAGGATTGGTGCAAAGCTCGATGCAAGCTCATCATCCATGATTTCCGGGGTAATGTATTTTTTATAAAGCTTGATTAAATTCTTATTGACGCGTCCCTTTTTGATCTGCTCTTTTAAGAAGTCCAGAACGGTTTCGTCGTAAGACGAAGCAACCTCCGGAACAAGGGCCCGGTAATCGTTGACGTTGGCATATAACAGCGCCATTTTGTCATATTCAAGATGATTCTGATATGCAAAATACATCATCACCATCTGCGGCAGCATTTCCTTGTAATTTGCGGGTACGCAGGCCATGTAGTACTCGTATAATTTTGCGATGCGGATTTCCGCTTTGACCGCATCTTCATACCACCTTAAGTATTCTTCGCCGACACAGTCGCCGAGCATCAGAAGCTGGCAGATGGCCTGCAGAAGATCCTTGGTGGGATTTAACTGGTAGGCCTTCTTTAAAACACCGAAAAGAACCTCATCGTAATCTTTCTCGCGGGAAATCAAAAACTGCACTCTCTCGCCGATGGCGGATGTGATTGCGCCGTTCTTTAACGCAAAGGAAAGGAGGGTCAGCTCGTATTCGGAAAGCTTGGTCAAAAGCGACGGCTGCTTGTCGAGCAAATGCACCGCCTCGGTAAATAACAGGGGCGAATCGATGCCGGAATGGAACTGCTCTTCCAGATAATCCCAGCGTTTCTCATCACGGAACGCAAGGTCCTCGCGCAGATAAATCTGAATCCACGCAAGTACGGGGTCATAGGAATTTTTGTGGTAAAGTTTTTTAACTTTGTGAGCAACCTTATCCACGTAATCGGATTCCGGATGAAGCATCGTGGTAAGATAGAGATAATAGCCGTAACTGCTGCTGCCGAGAGCTTTTTCGGGGTCTTTTAACTCCTCCTCAAGCTTCTCCATATGCGCCTGCGCTTCCTCTTCCCTGCGCGCGGTAATCAAAAGCTGGATTTCGTAAAGACGCACGAGAACTTCGCGCTCGCCTTTTACGGTTAAGTGAGACAATTCTTCCGAAGAAACCAGCACCCACTCTTCCGAGGTCAGTTTCCCAAGACGGAAGGCAATGTATTCGCGCATCAGGCGCGCAACGGTTTTCTTGTAAATATGATTTGCGGAACGCTCCATGTCAATCGGATTGCATTCGACAATCACCGCAACTTCAAAAACCTGCTCCGGAGTCGTCAGAATCAGCTTGCCGAAATTACGGCCCGCATGCATCATCTCCGGATCCAGTTCATATTCAATCTCGATGTGTCCGTCCACAATGTCGTTTCCGCAGTAGGACGTCTTGTTAAGCCGGATAAAATCGCCTTCCGGCTCTACGTCCACGCTGACATACCCCCAGCCGTTTACGGTGAGGAAAGTGGATTTCTCTAATTTATCGGGGATGGCCCTGAATACGTAATGATTCGTGGGAAGTTCGTAAGAATTACGTGTTTTCTTGTGAACGGTGATTAAGAATTCGTCCACGCAGTGCTCGTTGCCGGGCTCATGACTCAGTCCGCGGTATACACTGCGGTACTGCTTGTCGTTTCCGGTCAGAATCTCCGCGAAACGGTTGGAATAGTAAAGGCTGACCGCCTCGGGCCAGTTCGTTCTTGCAAGGTTGGTAAAATGAAACAGATTTTTAATCTGCCCCATGGAGCTGTACATATAGTCCGCTTCCATGGATGCCTCGAAATCAAGCGTATACTCGCCCTTATCGGACAGAATGATAAACTGTCCGGAGACTTTGTCCCCGGGCTCCAGTCCCGTCGCATCGAAACTGTAGCAGATTTCGCAGTCCACGCCGTGGAAGGAACTTTCTTTGATACGCATGCGGGATTCGTTTGCGTATACAAAACCGTCCACCGGCAGGCCGTTCTCGCTTTCAATCGAAAAAGCGCCCTCTCTGACCTCGGGAGTCGTGAATTCCATTTCCACTTTCTCCGCATCAAAAACAAGCTTTCCCACGTTGTGGGAAAAGTCATAGTCTTCCTGTGCCATTGTAAGAACGGTTTTCTTCACGGCAATGCTCCCGAATACGCTTCCAAAGACTTCTGTTTAATCTCGTGCGGTGCACGAAAAAAGGCGTGCTACATACACGCCTTTAGTATACATTAAATTGTGGGCAGGCGCAAGGAGAAATACTACATATTGTTATATTCATTTGCACCCGCTATCCGTTTAAACACCCTGTCAGATTCCAAATAATATTTCCCTGTCAAAAGTGCAATGCAATCCCTTAACTTTTGCAATGCCGTTGCATACCAGTGATTAGGATGCGCCAGAAAAACAATATTTCTGCTTTGATTATTTATTGCATCTATGGGATTGTCTTTATATGCGAATCCACATCCATGGCGAATGTTTTCATCCATGATATGAACATCCACATGTTCGTACATTTCTTTGTCATATGCTTCAAGAATAATTCCAAAATCCTCATAATTCGCATTTTCCACCAACACATTATTCGAAATATTCAAACGTGTATTTTCCGGTGCGCCATGAGAACAAATACTTTTTAGATTATATTTCTTTTTGTTGTCACTTATTTCCTGTTTTAACCGTTCTTTGCATTTTTCTATATCTGTCTGCTCTATCGCTTCCGGGTTGTTTTCTTTAATATAATCCGCGATTGTTTCGTAATGAAATCCCACTTCAAATCCACACTCTTCCATTTCCCGAACCAGTTTTTCATCATATGTGGATTGACGGAAATAATAGGTACTTCTGACGCCCAGTTTTTTTTCTGTTTCAAACATCTTCCTAGTAGAAATGGATTTATAATCGACATCATGGCGCAACACAAGATGCTTTCCCGGCTCATTTCGTCTTTCATAGAATTCAACCACCGGCAATAACTCATATCCATTGTTGATTGCACTGTTAATATAATACTTATACATATCTAATCTGTTATTTTTTAAAACAGTCTGAACAATGTATTTCTTTGTATTATCTGTCCTTTGCAACATTTTTCGTCTCCGTGTTTTCCCGCCGGCTTACATATACTTTTGAACTAATTCATACATGGATTTAGCAGAATTGAAATTTTCCGGAACGATGTCCTCCACGCTGGGTTCAATTCCGAATTTATCCTTCATCTCACCGACAATCGTAATAATATCAAACGAATCCAGAATTCCTCCGTCCACCAAAGACTCTTCCGCCTTAAAATCAACATCCGGTCTGATTTCTTCCAACAGTTCAATCAATTCATCCATTCTGTTTTTTCCACTCCTTTTTCAGCCTTGTGCGGTCTATTTTGCCATTCTTGTTAAGCGGCAGTTCATCGTATCTGCAATAAACATTCGGCCACATATACTTCGGCAGTTTCTTTGAGAGAGCCATCACAATGTCTTTCTTGCGTTCTTCCGCCGCCTGATAGAAGCATACAATTCTCTCTTTATCCTCATCGTAAATACAAACCGCAATTGTAATGATATCCAGAGAATTCAATGCATTCTCGATTTCTCCGAGTTCAATGCGGTGTCCCATGTGCTTAATCTGGAAATCTTTACGGGAGGAATATACAAAGTTTCCTTCCGCATCGTAATACCCCAGATCACCGGTTCGGTATATCGTTGCAGGATACTGGGAGATGAAAGGATTCGAAGCAAACGCTTCCGCGGTTTTTTCTTTGTTGTTCCAGTATCCCAGGGCAAGGCTTGTACCGTAAACACAGATTTCGCCGATTACATTCGGCTCGGTAATAAACTCATTCTTATCGTTTATCAGATACATTCTTGTATTCTTAAAGGGCTTACCCGCTGGAATCTTTTCATCCAGTCCAAAATCTTTGTCCACAATGTAGTAAGAACAGTTGCAGGTAATCTCCGTCGGTCCGTAAAGGTTCACGAATCTTGTATTCGGATAATACTTCCTCCAGTAATTCATTGTCTTTACCGGCATCACTTCACCGGAGAAAAATGCATTCTTAATTCGTGGCAAAACTTCTGCGCTTTTAAATGCGTCAAAATCCGCAAGAATTCTCATCGCGGAAACTGCCCAGATAATCGTATCAATCTTATGATAAATTAAATGCTTAACCAGTAATGCAGGTGATGTAAAACATTTCTTCGGAATAACATCGACGCATCCACAACAGTTTAACGCATTGAAGATATCCTTAACCGATACATCGAAGTCAAACGGTGCCTGATTTCCGAATACCGTGCCTTTCTCAAAAGCAAATGCTTCCTCAAAAGAATTCACCAAATCGATTACCGACCTGTGACAGATGCAGACTCCCTTGGGAACTCCGGTCGACCCGGATGTAAAGATGGAATACAAAGGATCCACATCGATATGATTCGCGCGAACTTCATCCAGCAGTTCCTGATTTACCTTTGTTTCGTCAAGAATGCCGTCCACGGGAATCAGTGAATCGGTTTCACTCGAGCTTTCGCTCTTTGCATTTCTTGCATCCAGTAACGCAAAGGGATTCAGTGTTTTGAGAATTAACTGCACACGTTCTTCCGGCATGGTTGCGTCAATCGGAACATACATGTTTCAGCTATATACAACACCCATGAATGTATAAATGGATTTAATGTTCCGGTCAATATAAACTGCAACCGGGCGTCGTACTTCCTGCGGATGCTTTTCACGCAGAAATGTTCCGATACGCTTCGCATAGTCCATATACTGTGCATAAGTCACCGATTCATTCTCATCTCTCAATGCAATCGAATTGGGAGAATCCAAAGCACAGTTTTCCAGTAATTCCAACACGTTCGTAATCATTTTAAATCCTCCGGAATTGCAGCAAAGCTTCTGTCCTTTAGGAACCCAACCTCATAGCGTTCCTTTGCGCTGTCCGCATTCCAGTCAATCTTATAATTCTCAAAAGAATAAATATTCTCTCCGTTATGGTTCACAAGACAGTCCTTAATCACATCATAAGCCTGATCCAGATAAACCACGTTGATATTCCATCCGTGAAATGCAACCGTCTTTCCGACACCGGCATTATTAAAAAACTCTGTCGTCTGAGTGGACTTCATTTCTACCGACAAGTCACGGACATACATGGAATACGAACGCATTTCCGTCACACCGTTTTCATCTGTGTACTTTCCGAGGAAAAACTTCGGATAGCGATACGGCACTTTAACGGACTGTTCCACATAATGCTTGAACGTCATACTGCGGAGCGCATCCACGTTCAAATCAAGTTCTTTCGCTTTATTCTCGTGCATGTACACAAAGATGGATGCTTCGCCCCACGCTTCCTGATAATCCATGGCCGCAAGCTTTGCTGCATCCTTTCCCCAGACCATAAAAGAATACAACGGATGCTTCGTACGGATAAAATCTTTGCGGTTCTCAAGAAAATAATTATTAAAGGCGCCTACTTCGCCTTTGGTCTTGTAATAATCAAACCCTTTTCCCCTGCAAAAATCCCAGCTGTAAACAGGGAACAGCAATGTACCTTCTTCGCCGACCGAGGTTTTCAGTGTATCGATGATCCCGTCCAGAAAAGCATTCTGTTCCGCTTTTCCTCTGAGTTCCAGTTCTTTGATTGCACCCATGATAACACCTGCAATATCGGAACCCACGTAAACCACATCTCCTTCATGAATATCCGCTTCACGAAGAGCCGACAGGAAATCGCGTTTATAGTTTTCAAACAATTCGTTATTCATCGACAATCTCCAAAAGATTGTTTGCAACCAGTTTCTCTTTAATCGGAATCAGTTCTTTTACCGGCACTTTAATTCTTTCACTGATGTCTATTAAATCATTCCTGCCGTCGGAATATGCAATTAAATCACGTTGCGAAAGAATCGCATCATAACTTCCTTTCTTACTGATGGTCGGATACAGACCTCTCTTGCCAAGCTGCGGTTCGCAGAATACCGTCACGCGGTACTTTGCATTGTTTTCCAGCACATCAATCACATCACACATCACACGGTAGCTGCCTTCAAAACCTTCTGCGGAAATCAGATTCATATCATCTTTGGAAGTATGGTATTCCGGATACTGTGTGAACAGAGTTCTTGAGAACCCAACCACCGGTAAATCCACACCAGGCGCATTATACTGTCTTTCATCCGATCCGCGATGTGAGAAATCATATCTGGTATACTTACCGTTGAAATCCAAAACATTTCCGAGCACGCGATCGGATAATGTATCTCCGTATTTGCTTTCAAGCAGGGAATAATCCCTGTTATCACCGACGCAGCTTAAGTTAAATCCGGCAATGGTTCTTTCTTTCATCACCTGAAGATTTCTGCTTAAGTATGTAATCGAACCGATTGTTTCGGGAATGAATACAAAACGGTAGGTGTACTTACGATTCTCCATCGAAGCAACATGCTTAATCAAAAATGTCGAAAGAGACGGACCGGACACTTCGTTGTTCGCCATATTCGGATGACAAATGTAGGTCGATAATAATACTTCTTTTTCGCTCTGTCCCGGAATAATCAGCTCACCGTATGTAAGACTTCCGTCAAACGGTTTGCTGTCGATATATATATGATACCTGCCATCCGGCATATCTTCCTGCACGTAGATATGCTTCTTTAACTCTTCCAAATCCACCCATTCATCGACAGGTGTCGAATAACCGAGAATGTGCAGATAATTTTCCTCGAAATCAATAATTCGTTCGCCCTGTTCATTCTCGATATATCCTTCTTTAATGCTCCATTCTTTCGGTACGGTCCAGTCAAACGCGGCAGAACCCGAAGGCACTTCAAAGATGCTTAATTCGGGGGCTCCGCTTGCACATAATTCCTCATTGATTAATTCAAATGTTTTTCGAACACCGGCACCTGTAATGCTTCTGCAAATAGGGAACAGTTTTCTCGCGAAGTCATATATTTGACTGCCAATCCCGTTCATATTGATTTGTTTTCTTCACTCATTTTACTTTCTCGACTTTCGTTACGTCACCTGCACGGCCTTTTAAAACGCATTCCTCATAGTGAATGTGAGAGGTATTCTTGTAAAACAGAACATAGCATCTGCGGTCTCTCTCGTCGCCTTCTTTCCAATCAAATATCCCCGAACTGTCAATACCGTTCTCCAGGCGTCTGAACGCCTCCGGCAAATCCTCAAAAGATACCGGAGCATCGGAGAGCGACATTTTCGACCCCGTTTCATTTAATCCTTTGACAAAGAATACCGGGTGTAATCTTCCTTCTTCGATATCCTCTTCCGAGAACCCGTGGTCCGCCATAATCAGGATGACGGAATTATCATAAACACCGATTTCTTTTAGTTTCTTAATATACTCTGCAGCAACATAAACGGACGCTTCCACACTTTCTTTGTATGTTCCGCTTTCCACTTTGTTCGCATACGAATCATATCGAAACGGCACATGCGCGCCCTCAATATGAAGCAGTTTGAAACACTTTTCTTCCGATGTCGCAAACTCGGCATTATGAACATCGTTTAGGAAACCGTCATTATAATCGTAAAAGAGATTGTCTTTCGCGGCACTTTTGCTGTCCGTAAGAAAGTCACGGTAATACACTACGCATTTTCTTTTCAGATCCAAAGGTGCATAACGATATCCCACCAGTTTGGTTTGCGATTTCAGAAATGACGGAACATCAATCGGAGGAATCCTGTCCTTTTTTACATTCTCAAAGCTGAACAAACGCTCGCTTTCTCCCGGCAATGCATCCACTTCGTAGAAGCCGAGTCTGTACCCGGCAGCCGCCAGTCTGTTTAACATCTCGGAATCTTTAATGGAATCGGTAATGTACTGGTCCTCCGCATCGGAATTACCGCCCTCAAACCATACTCCCGAGAAAAGATACGGTATGGACTGTCTTGTCTGCGTATAAGTCGACATCATGTTTCGGTAATATGTAAAATCCTTAAAATCATCATAATACTCAGGATGATCTTTCAGCGCTTCTTCGAATACATCTCCGTCAACCGCATCTATCACAAGGATAATTACATTCCGATCGGTCGAATAATCAAATTCGCCGTCCTTATTCACAATAATTCGGGTCTTCTTTGCAAATCCGTTATTCATGACTCCTTCCGTGATTACCGTGATCAGAAGAATCGCACTTAATCCCAGAAGTGCATACTGCAGAATAATTTCTGCCTTTTTAAACTTAATAATCCGGACGAGAACAACAACCGCAGAAATCAGTATCGCGATAACAAGAATCGAGAACACTCTGTGCGTGGACAGAGCATTCCAGTCAATGTCACGGCCATCAAGCATGGGCAAATCTTTTGCCAGAAAATTGCCTTCAATATACAGGCAGAAAAAGCATATTGCGCCAGCACAGTAAATCACGCGATACAGAATCGGATGAATCAGATTTGATAAAAACAGCAATAAATAAATAAAAGCCGCACATCCGACAAACAGCGCCAAATCGATTCCGATCATGGAATAGAAATCAAACCAAAAATCCGACTTATTGGAAAAGTACAACTCAAACGGAGCGTACAGAAAAAGAAAAAACGAACAGGTTAAAGACAGGACAAGCGCCTGCACATAATGAAACCTTTCACGCTCTTTCTTTTTTGCTGCTTCTTTTTTCTCCGATTTATCTGACATTTCGGAAGTTCCTCTCACCTACAGTTCCTTTGCGAATTCGTCCAGCCAGTCGCCTTCAAAGAGCTCAATCATGCCCTTGTCACATGCTGCTGCCAGTTTGGAATTCATCGGAATTCTGGCAACGTTCTTGATATCAAACTGCTTTGCAATTTCTTCCACATTGCTGTTACCGTAGATATAATGCTTCTCATGGCAGTTCGGGCACTCATAGTAAGACATGTTTTCCACAATACCGAGTACCGGAATATTCATCATTTGGGCCATTTTAACAGCCTTTGCAACAATCATGGAAACCAGTTCCTGCGGAGACGTTACGATAACGATTCCGTCCACGGGAATGCTCTGGAATACGGTCAAAGGAACATCACCGGTTCCGGGAGGCATATCGATAAACAGATAGTCTTTGTCAGACCAAATTACATCGGTCCAAAACTGCTTTACGGTTCCTGCAATAACAGGTCCTCGCCATACAACGGGATCGGTTTCGTCCTGCAGTAAAAGATTTACGGACATCACATCAATATCCATTTTCGTCTTTGCGGGGAAGATTCCTGCTTCGTTACCGGTCGCCTTCTCGTGAATTCCGAACATCTTCGGAATGGAAGGACCTGTAATATCGGCATCCATGATGCCGACCTTTTTCTCTTCTCTTTGCATGGATACGGCAAGAAGTCCTGTTACAAGGCTCTTTCCGACGCCGCCTTTTCCGCTGACAACCGCAATGACTTTCTTAACATCCGATAACGGATTCTGCGGTTCAATTAAACTGTCCGGTTTTCGCGATGCGCAGTCAACTCCGCAACTGCTGCAATCATGTGTACATTCACTCATTTCAACATCCTCATTTCTTAATACTCTATTTTTCTTCGCCCTGTTCAGGCGCAGTAGCCTGTCTCAAACTACGGTCATGCCTTATTCCGTAGTCTTACCTCCGTGTGCCACAACCGACACAGAATTCACATTCTCAAGTTCATATAACTTTTTCATAAGCGCTTCCGTATCCTTGCAACGAAGTTCTGCCATCATGGAGTAACCTCCTGCAGAAAGATTACCGGACTGCACTTTGAAATTCTCATCGGTTTCGCCAAGTACCTCTTTTACCTTGTCCGAGACCGCAACATCAGTTGCCTGCACGGAAAGAAGAATATTGTCTTCCTTCTTGGAAGGAATCAGCTTATATGCAATCAGTACCAGCGTAATGATCAATGACAATACAATTGCAAGTCCGATCATTCCCGTACCGGATATGATTCCGCCGCTGATTGCCCAGAAAAGATAGACCAGTTCCAGCGGATCCTTAATCGCCGTTCGAAAACGGACAATGGACAACGCACCGACCATACCGAGTGATACAATCACACTGTTCTGAATCGTCAGGATAATCGCCGTCGTAATAACGGTGATCAGAATCAATGAAAGTCCGAAATGACCGGAATAGAAACTGTGCGAAGTCATCAGGCGGTACACAATAAAGATAAAGCATCCCAGTAATAAAGCTACCAGAAAGCTTAAAAGAATCATCTTCATTGTGGGAGCCGAATAACCCATACCTTCCAGAAATGAACTTTTAATAATATCTTTTACACTCATTTTCTTTTCCTTCCCTATTCAAACCAACCAACTGTCTCACCCTTCAACGCATCCCTGCATAGCGCATATTTGGAAAACGAAATCGGTCTTAGATTGTCTTCCGCCGCCATGATATTTCGAATCGCTCCCGGCAAAACATCATCGTACTTAATCTCCAAAACCGCTTTTCCGGGGAACAGAACCGGTATTCCGCCTATGCTTTTATCAAACAGCGCATTCGGCGGCAAAGCCGTGATATCCCGGTCAACGGTTATTCTGACATTCCCTGCAGGATATACATAGGCGGTTCTTTGATAACCAACCACAACCTTCGGAAGATATCCGGATTGTAATCGCTCCGTGAACTCACCGCGAAGTCCGAGGATTTCTTCATCCAAGAAGCCGTCTTCCGGGAATCGGTTCTCCCGAATCACATCATACTCCTCTTTAGTGAGCAGAACCGTTTCCTTCCTCTTCTTCCCATGCAATCCCATCTTGCATTCTAAGTTGATTCGTTCATCGGAACCGTTATAAATACGAATTCGATACTTCTTTCTGTTATCCGCGCCGCTTTTGCACTCCCGATAACAGATATCATCCGGGGAATCAAAGTACAAGCTTCGAATCTCATAACGCGCATTCTCATCTGTATGCGGATCTTTGAAACAAATCAGCCTTACTTTGGATTCGATTCTTTGAAGCTGCATTTCCGGAAGAAGGAATTTCATCTCCGTCCGAAACTGAACAGCGTCCGCTATTCTCGTCTCTTTTGACTTATTCTCTTCCGTCTTCGCCACCTTCTTCGTGACCATCGTCTTCTTTTCCATCGGCTCCTTTGAGCTGTTTCGCCCGTTCCAGAATCGCTTCCAGCGTTTCTATTTCAATATCTTCCAGTTCACCGTCTCCGAGCGTTAAGCCGTTCAGAATCAGCAAATCCATATCCACCCATTGCGATTCAAATACGGTATCTTCCAGAATCGGCATTGAATCCGGATATGCTTTCTTTCCCGAGCTGGTCCAGCCCGCAAAAACTGCTCCGAGAGACGTAACGGTCGGTATCTGACTGCAATACTCTCCGTGTTTTACACTGTAACTGTTACAAACCTCTCCCGATGGACCAATAAACGATACCGTATGATAAACTCCGCCCCGGCACCATAAATCATCAAGAAAAGCAAAACGTTCCGAAAGATACCAACGTATGTAATCATACTCCGCGGCCCTGTCTTCAAAGCGTTTATAAGGATTACTCCACAGAACGGAATCCATATCCGCAGAATCTGCAATAAGCTTCGAATCCCTGCGAATCTGTGCGGACGTATTGTCTTCCAGATATTCGGAAACCTCGTTTTGCATGTATGTTTTTATACAATTCTTTACATCTTCCTTCTGTGAAAGATTCTCTGCATAAGCACCGTCATTCACCAACGGATACAGGGGCGCTTCCTTGTAATAATCTTCACCGAAGACATAGCTGCCTGCCGATAAATCGTAATCCCATGCAGGTCCGGAATACAAATGAGAATCCACCGAATCGGAGAACTTATAGAACAATACACTTCTGTTCGATTCATTCTTATCGTAATCCGTGAACAACTGGTCGATTACGTATTTTTGCGACCAGGATTCTATATCAAGATAATCCGAATACGATTTTCCCGTCGTCGGGTTAATTCCGTCCTCGGCATAAATCGCATCTTCCGCTTCATTCATATATCCGCAGATATATTCAACCTGCTTAACGGTTGCTTTGTCCGGATAAACCACTTCATAATAATTGCCGTGCTTTGTGGTAAATCCGCACCGAAATCTACCCCTTGAGACTCCGTTTGCCTCAATTATGTAACAGCCGGTTATATCTTCCGGATCCGTTAAGCCGCTGTAGGCGTGGATTCCTCCGTCCTCACTTCGGTATTCTTTCGCATTTTCCAATGCCCCCTGCGTATTGAGTGCTTTCATTTTTCTTTCCATGTCGCTCTCAGCACCCATGTTTACAGAATCACCCGTATAATGACAAAGCAGATAATTTCCTGCATATTCACCATTTATATAAAGATCCAAGTATTCGCTTTCCGTAGCCGGAATGACGGAATTTTCTCTGCAGTATTCCAATGCAAGTTTGTTACGGATATAGGAACTGTCAAAGGAATTCGCAATAAGTACCCATTTTTTAGAAGTATCCATTTGAAGCAGAGATGCCTCTCTTTTTAAATTTACGGAATAACTCTTCTTGTCCGTCATTTCAAAAGAGGAATTTCCTCTGCAATGCATTCCTTCAATCCTGCCTTGATAATTCATCTTCCCCGTTTCATCAAACAGGGTAATGTCGCCTTTTTCGAAATTGGTTCTATCCTCATGTAAATAGTCCAGTGAACCGCTTTCAGTCTCTATGAATGCGGTTGCAATTTGCGAGGAGCACATAAATTCAATTTTTCCGTTTTCAACCTGACCGTCCTCATGGGTAAATTCTATTTCATGAACATCATCCGTATTATTCGCCGTTTTTGATAAGTCCGTATACGCCGTCACAGAAACGCCGTCCAACAAAAGCTCCCCCGACTTGGGCGCATTCGCAAACACAACCTTATGATTCAGACTTCCCGTCGGAAGAAAGCAATAATAAATCCCTTCCTCCGATTTCCAAATACGAATGTATTCTTCGTTTTCACCATAAGAAACCGCTACCGCCAATTCATCCAAAGAAGTGGCAGCCGGAACGACACTGTTCTTTTTAAAAGAAACAATTCCTATAATTGCCAGGCTAAGCAGAATGAGAGCCGCGCATGCAACATATGCTGTTTGCGTTCCTTTTTTCATTTCAAATCCCTTAATTAACCCTAACTTGCCTTTTATTCTTCTGCCTTTTTCTTAACCGCGGTTCCAATCTTTACCCAGACCGGATACATCGAAAGAATGCAGAAGAACGTCATCGGATAATACAAACCGGAAAGATTATTGCACCATACACCCAGTGTCATGGCCCCAAGAAGTGCCGGAAGTAAATAATACTCTTTTCTGCTCTTCCAATACTTTACCGAAGATGAAATCCATGTAGAGAATACAAAGATAATTCCCACTCCACCGGCCATATAACCATACTCATACAGCAGGTGAACCAGGTGAACACGGAAGAATTCAATAAATGACGAATCCTCTTCCAAATTGGCTACAGGCGCTCCGCCCCATGCAGCACTTTCCAAAAGCTGATGGAATACCATGATTCGTGTTTCCAAATCGTTTCCGTACGGTGCAAAGAAGATTCTGAAGAAAATGCTCTTTGCCGCAATCAAAAGAATCAAAGAAATCAATGCCGCAGCACCTACGGTGATTCCGCCGCGAATCAGAGTTTTCTTCCAATTCTTTTTATCATTCGGATACAACACAACCAATACCAATGCAACAAGCGCAATACCGATTACGTTGGTATGTCCGCCCTTTATAAACGATAACAGGAATGCAGCCAATAACCAGATTCCTGCGGTAAATGTCGGCGCACTAATCCAATCAAACTTTTTCTGCCAACGGATAAGCGCGAAGGCTGCGAGAGCAAGATTGAATCCGAAGAACTGTCCTCTGTCGTTCGCATTCACAAAAAACTCTCCGAGTTCTTTTGAGAACGGTGAGCCCACAAAAACAAATACAATCGTAATCATAAAGCTGATTATGCCTGCAATCAGAATACTGTCGAGAATTAAATCCCACTCCTTCTCCTTTATGGTAAAGAAGGACATCAAAACGAATACAAGGAATGTCACCGGCATGTATCTGCCGTTTCGATTAAAGAGTAATAATACTGCCGCGACACATAACAGTGCAAAGTTCCATCCAATGAATCCCTTGTTATCACGAATCCTTTTTGTCACAATCAGGTCGACAAAAAGCATCATCAGAAACCATTGTTCAAGAACCGTTAATACGGCAATCGCATGATTGATATCGCTCCATGCAGGTACAAGAACGGATTTCAGAAAGAAGAATGCATACACGCCGAACAACGCACTTACGGCAAGTGATTGCCAGTTCATCAGTTTTACTCCCTGCATTACCCAAAGCAAAACCATGAAGATAAGAATCGCCACATTAGCATAAAGCAAAGACTTATCTCCGCGAGGAGCGTTTGCATATTCGTTCAGGCTCAATGTAATCCCGATAAACCCAAGGACATAAAGAGCCATATGAATCCACTTCATGTAAGGACTCTTTAGAAATGCAAATGTGCTGTTTTCGTTCGCTGTAATTCTCTGTTCCAATTTTGTTGCTCCAAGTTCTGTCATTTCGTATAATTAAAGTACAGTCCTACATGATCATAGATTGCTCTCCATGCGGAATGTGCATGTCCGGTCACGCAAATGTACGGTACTCCCGAATTCGAAATCATATAACTTGCCGCACAGTTTCCGGACTGATTCACGAAGCCTGTCTTTGCACAAAGCACCAATCCGCCGGAATCCTTATCCTCGATTCTTCGCAGAAACCAGTTGGAAATCAGAATGCCTTCCGGATGCTCCACCGTTTCCGGTGTTGTATACTTATGCGCCGACATTATTTCACGGCATAAATCGTTCTCAACAGCCGCTTTCATAATCATTGCCATGTCGTATGCGGTCGTGTAATGATTGTCATCATAGAATCCCGCACAGTTGGTGAAATGCGTTGTCTCGGCAAGTCCGAGCTCCTCTACCTTGGCATTCATCAGTTTCACGAACTCTTCTTCGCTCCCCGCAACATATACCGCCAGGTCATAGGATGCATCTGCACCGGAAGAAAGGATGGTTCCGTATAACAGGTCTTTTACGGTAAGCTTTTCTCCGACGCTCCAGTTTACCGCAGATCCATCATGTGTGTAGGAATAATCCGCAGCCTCCTGCGATACATATACAACATCATCCAGTTTCTTGACGTTCTCGACTGCCACAAGCAGTGTCATAACCTTTGTCATGGATGCCGGATACATACGGGTCTTGGCATCACGCTGTGCAATGATTTCTCCTGTTGCTTCGTTAATCAGAATTGAATACAGGCTTGTTGCATAATCCTCGGAAGGATATAATGTGTTGCCGGTTTTTTCAGCTGTATAACCTGCCTTAAACTTCACATCCCCTACCTGAATCATTCCGTCCACTACCTTGTTACGATTCATGTAAGGATGATCCGCATATATGGTTCTTTTAATATAAGCAGACGCCGGGTGCGGTCTTCCGGAACTGGTCTTGGACCATTCCTGATTTTCCGGCGATTGTGATGTTAATTCGCCGCTTGCCGGCTCGCCGATAATCTCCGACGTAACAGCTCCGTTTCGTTGTTTTTCTGCCTTCTTTGCCGAGGAAACCGATACAACAATGATTATGATAATTGCCGTTATAACAAGCACTGCCGGCACTCCGATGAATACCGCATACCGAATCATTCGGTTGATTTGTTCCTGCCTTTGTTTCTGTCTCTTTCTTTCCTCAAAACGCTCACGGCGGTTTTTTTCATACTCGCGCCGTTCCTTCTTTTCATCTATGTAAGGCATTACTCTGTCTCCATTTATGGCTGACCGTAATTAATCAGTTTAATCTCGCTGATTTCAACAGGCGATTGCATTACCTCCGCCTCATCCACGATAAAAACAATGGTGTTTTTGTCCGGCCATCCTTCATATTCTACCGTATATTTGCATGATTCATTCGTTATTTCCAAAGAATCACTTATTTCATTCTCGTAAGATACTCGCATCGGGATTAATTCCGGATTCTTGGAAACCGCTGTAAACTCAAGAACAACCCGGTCTCCCTCTTTAACGCCGTCAAAAGAAACTACGGCATATCCGCGGTTTCCCCACGCGGCTGTTTTCATGTGTTGCAGAACATAATCCTGATTCACAATTACCACGCCGTCGGAATCACCGTCAGAATTACCCTCCGGAGTCTCCTTTTTATCTAAATATTCAGAAGAAGCAGATGCTACAACCAGGTATTTCTCCGCACCTCTCGCATCCTCGTAATTCATACGTGCCAGTTTTACAACAAAGAAGCCGATGCAAAACAGAGCCGCTGCGGAAAAAGCACCGATAATAATCGCTTTTTTCCTCTTCGGAAAGACTGTTCCTTCCTTCAAAACAGTTTTCTCGGGAAGACTTTGCACAATCACCATGGTCATAACAATAAGCGATATAAATGTTACCGGATACGTAATTGCACAAACTTCTCCGGTCCAGATGCCTAACATCATGGAAAGAACAATCATCGGAACAAAATAGTAGTAGTTTTTTCTCCTGACATATCCGACAATCGATGCTATCCATCCGGCTGTAAATGTAAGAATGTTTAAGCCACCTGCCAAATATCCGTTTTCATAAAGGACCTGAACAAACTGACTGTGTGCGCCGGGCGCAAAGTATCCGTGATACCAGAGTCCTCCTCCGTTTGTTCCAAAAGAAGTATTCCTCAAATATGTTTCAAAGATACCGATTCTACGGCTTGAAAACGTGTGAAGAAATGTCATTGCAGAGCTTTGAATATAATCTGCGCGCTCCCCGTTAACCGAGCTGCGGAATGCGCCGATTTTTTCTACTACCTTGTATGCGCCGGCGAACAGTTTTTGGAATACCGTACCTGCAAATTGCATTTCAATCCGGTCTCGAAACGCTTCCGAACTTCCCGATAATCGTACTACATACAGCATTGCAACTGCCATTATTCCGATTACGATTATTGCAACCATGGCACGGATGAACAGATGCGGGAATCGTGTCTTTCGGAAGCCGAACACGAGTAATACCATTCCCATCAATCCCACGCCCACAAGGTAGGTTGTAGTACCGTTCAGCATTGCGACGGCAAAAACCGCCACCGTCCAGATCCATGAAAGGAAATACGGAATACTGATACGTCCAAAGTGATCTTTCGAATACAGAATTGAGATAACTGCAAGTGCGGTTATCAAACCCAGGAATTCGCCAAACGCACCAATATTGGTAAAGTATCCGTACCATCTTTCTCCCGGGACATACGGATTAATAATCTGGGACAATACAACCGCAAGAACAAATGCTATTGCTCCCGCGGCAAACAGCGCCTGAATAATCCTTTTCCATTCATCCTTCTCAATCGGAACGAATAAGAACAGCAATACGCACAGGAAGTTAATCGAAACATACTTAACGTTGCCCTGAATCACCATCAGCACGGTCATAACAATGTACAAGGCCAATAACGGGAGATTCATTTGACGAATATCTCGAACTCTCCCTGTTATAACCATCTCCAGAATCACCATTAAAGCAATCCAGATGATCACAGACTCCATGACCATGGTCGGAGCCAAATCAGGGGTATTCTTCACATATTCCTGTGCATGAAGCACGGCAAGCGGCGCATAGACAAGCGTTACCACCAACGACTGCCAGCGAAGGATTCTCGCGCGCTGTGCAATCACGATAATAATCATGAAAAACAGCATCGATATCATATTCTGCTTATTCCTGGAAGATTGATACAAGACGGTATCAAACTCTATCAGGTGCATGAATATACCGACAAAGCAAAGAATATACAGTCCGCTAATAACCAAACCAACGCGCACCGTATTAGTGCGCGTCTCGTCGTTTGTCTTATTCATGGAATGCTTCACCGCCGGCAATTCGTTCTTTGATTTCTTCAACACTCAGCCACTCCGTATTGTTTCCGGATGAATAGGAAAAACCATCCGCAACTTTCTTTCCCGTCGGATTCGGTTTCTTCTTGTTCGCCCATACGATTTGCGGATATATAATAAAATGTTTGTCGTACTCATATGTGGTCGACGCATCTTCCGCGGTTATCATAATCTCGTGAAGTTTTTCACCTTCCCGGATTCCAACCTCGGGCATCTCGCATCCGGGTAGCATTGCCTGCGCCAGGTCCGTTATCTTAAACGAAGGGATCTTCGAAATAAATGTTTCTCCGCCCTTGGCTTCTTCCAAAGCTTTGATAACCAGTTCCACGCCCTGATCGAGGCTGATCCAGAAACGCGTCATACGATAATCGGTAATCGGCAGTTTCGTTTCTCCTTTGTCAATCAGCTCTTTAAAGAACGGTATTACAGAGCCACGGCTTCCGGCCACATTTCCGTATCGGACGATGGAGAATGAAATGTCCTTGTCTCCGGCATATGCATTGGCTGCGATAAACAGCTTATCCGATACGAGTTTTGTACCGCCGTACAGATTCACGGGATTTACTGCCTTATCGGTAGAAAGTGCAACCACCTTGGATACTCCGGAATCGAGAGCTGCCTCGATAATATTCTGCGCGCCGTGAATATTGGTCTTAATTGCCTCATTCGGGTTATATTCACACGCAGGAACCTGTTTCATGGCAGCGGCATGAATCACATAATCGACACCTTCAAATGCACGTCTTAAGCGTTCGATATCTCTTACATCGCCGATAAAGAATCTAAGCTTCGATGCCTTGTCCGGATACAGTCTGCGCATCTTATTCTGCATGTTAAACTGCTTAAACTCATCTCTGGAATAGATAATCACCTTTTTGGGGGCATAATTTTCCAGCACATACTCCACAAAACGATTTCCAAATGATCCCGTTCCGCCTGTTACCAATATTACCTTGTCATTTAACATATAATATTCCTCACAAATAACAATCTTTCAACATCGTACATTATACCGCAAATATCTGTAATCCGCAATCAATAGACCGTATCCATATAACCCGATTTATCGCCGTTTTTTTCTCTCCAGGACACTCTCAGAAATCCCTGTCCTTCCGCCGGAAGAATAAACGACTTCTCTTCCAGCCAGTCTCTCAGAATAACCGTATGCTCCGAATCCTCTCCGGCTTCAATCCGGTATTCCAGTTCCGTATCTCTGTTGGAAATCACGTGGCAAATACCGTAGCCGCTTTCATCAAAGCAGGGACCGGAAATACCCAGAACTGCCGGCTCTTCATCTCTTTCTTTTTCGGGGAGCGAATCGTAAAACAAATCTTCCTTTGAAACCCTGTTTGTACACAGCCTCGCAAAGATATCGCTGAATGCTTCCGCACCTTTTGTATTCAGGTGGTCGGAATCCTTGAAATAAGCCCAGTCGCCGTTGTCAAAGTATTCAGCCTTACATAAATTGAAGTCATAGAACTCCAGTCCGTTTTGAAGAGCTATATCACCGACAAAGTCATGGTATTCCTGATATTTCTCCGCTCCGATAACGGTTCGTTCCGGCTCGGGAGCGATTACAAATACCAGTTTAATCCCCTTTCGGTCACAAAAGCTTATGATTTGTTCAAGTGATTTGTACCAGTCATTGTCCTTTGTCAGCGCTATCGATTTCTCGATGGATCCTTCCGACTTTGTATCCCAGAAGGAGCCGTCATAATCACTGTCATTTGCCACAAATCCCCGGTCCACGTAGTACTCCGGATTATCTGTTTTTGTCCAGATATAATTCCGATACTCCGATGTTTTCTTTTTCGCTGTCAAATCCCTGATATACCCGGATTCAAACATCTTTTTTCTTTCCCGCAGAGCGGGGGAAAAACCATAGAGCCAATAATCCCTGTCACATGCCCGGCAGACAAATGAAATCTTTCTAAGAGACGGTTTCATATAGTCCGACAGAATATACGTTGCCGTCATCTGCGTCCGTTCGCTGTTTTCTTCCAGTTCGGCGATTCCGTAATACATCTCCAGATATATTTCCTTCACTTCGTTATATCTGCAAAGTTCACGAATCATCGCATAGGAGCCGTCCATTCCCTGACTGGAAGATCCCGCATTAAATGTGTAACCGTCCATATACCGGTCCGTAACAGTCGGTACAAAAGACCTGTACGTGTGCGAGGAGCCCACAAACGCAATGTCTATGTTCTCCTTCGACGAATACATTTGATGAAACATAATCCTCGTATAAGAAGCCGTGTCATCCACCAGACAGTAATGCATATAGGAGAGCATTACCGCCAAAATCAGAATCACACCTGTTATTCCCACTATACGCTTTCTGATACTTTCGGCTTTCATCAGGTTATCCGTTTTACTTTTCTACAGTCTCCAGAATCTCATGCCGGATGCTTTCAGTTCATCCATGCGATACAGACTCTTTACATCCAGCAACACTTTCTCTTCATCCGGAATCTCTTCCCTGAACAGCTTCTTAAGCTGCAGCATTGACATGGAGCGGAATTCTTTGTGTCCCACCGCTACGATTACGCAATCTGCTTTTGGAAGCCGGTCGAACGGAACAAGTTCCACACCGTATTCCTGTTTTGCCACATTTTCATCCGCCCAGGAGTCGGAAACAATCGGATTAATATCGTATTCTTTCAGGCGATTGATAATATCTACCACCTTGCTGTTTCTGGTATCCGGGCAGTTTTCCTTAAATGTGATTCCGAGGATTACCACTGTCGCTTTCTTCGGAGCCATTCCTGCTTCAATCATTTCCTTGATTGCCGCATCGGCTACAAAAGCACCCATGCTGTCATTTACTTTACGGCCGTTTAAGATAATCTGACTGTGATATCCGAGTTTCTCCGCCGCATTGGTAAGATAATACGGATCCACACCAATACAGTGTCCTCCGACAAGACCGGGTTTGAATCCGAGCGCATTCCACTTTGTATTCATACCTGCAAGAACTTCATCGGTATCAATCTTCAGCTTATCGCAAATGATTGCAATTTCATTCATGAATGCAATATTGATATCTCTCTGTGAATTCTCAACAACCTTTACCGCCTCCGCAGTCTTAATGTTGGAAACGGGGAATGTTCCGGCCTTAATAACAATGTCGTATACTTTCTTAATCTCGGTCGCAGATTCTTCATCCATACCGGAAACAACCTTACGGATGGATGTCAGTGTATGTACACGGTCTCCGGGATTGATTCTCTCGGGAGAATAGCCGATTTTCCAGTCTTCTCCGCACTTTAAACCGGACTCTTTTTCGATAATCGGAATGCAGATATCTTCCGTAACACCCGGATAAACGGTTGATTCAAAAACAACAATGGTGCCCTTTGACAGATTCTGTCCGACCGTTCTGGATGCACCTTCCACAGGCCGTAAATCGGGTGTATTGTCCTCGTTTACCGGTGTGGGTACTGCCACAACAATAAACTTTGCTTCTTTCAGTCTCGTCGGATCCGCGGTAAAGTCAACCGTGGTATCCTTAATGGCCTCACCGACTTCGTTCGTAGCATCGATTCCGTTCCGATACTCGTTTACGCGTTTTTCGTTAATGTCAAAACCGATAACATTTACGTGCTTCGCGAATTCCACCGCAATCGGCATTCCGACATAACCCAGACCGACCAGTGCAAGTTTTTCCTTTCCGGATATCAAATCTTTGTAAATCGTATTGAATGCCATTTTTTACTCTCCTTTTCTCTTTATTACGCTTAAAATATCATTCCATTTACTTTTTCTGAAAACTATTATCATTCCAAGATAAAGAACCCCAAACGTAAGCAATGCCACGGGCAGTTTCATGTACAGGTTCGGAAGTTCAATCAGTCTGCCAAACAGGAAGAATACCGCTACGCCGGCAACCGCACTTAAAACAACGGAAATCAGGCTTTCGAACAGAATTCTGTCCACCGTGTTAATCTTGTATTTCTTCTTCAAACATATCGCCAGCGCCAGATATGCCACCAGATACGAAATACTGGTTGAAAGCGCGATACCCATATGCGCAATAAACCGAACCGATATGATGTTCAAAACAATATTAATCACCAGCGAAACCACTTTTATGATTACGGGTGTTTTGGTATCCTGCATTGCATAGAAACCACGAATCAGATACCATTGAACGCCGTTCGGAACCGCTCCGACAGAGTAACAGATCATACTTTGCGCTACAATCACCGTGGCGACGCTGTCAAATGCTCCGTGTTCGTAAATCAGTTCCACTATATCGAACGCTTCGACAATCATAAATACGGAAATCGGCGCAAGCAGATAACTGATTACGGACGCGTACCGTTCAAACTGATTGGCGAATTCTTCTTTCTCTCCTTTTGCAAGCATTTTGGAGAACGCAGGGAATGTCGCCGTCATAATGGCGGTTGCAATCATGGTTACCGCCACATTTCCAATTGTGCCGGCATATCCCAGACCGGAAATCGTTCCTTCATCCAGAAATGAAGCAAGATTGCGATCCACAATCAGGCTGAGCGAAGAAGCAAGACTTTCCACCAGCAAAGGAGCGGTCAGCAGGACTAAATCCTTAATCTGGTCGTCTTTTATATTCATATACGGCTTATATTGATATGAGGTTTTCTTCTTCACCTCAATCATAATAGGAATCAGTCCCAGCGCATTCGCCGCTATCGTTCCGACGCTGAGCAGATAATAGGTTTCCTCTTTTGCGATAAAAGTGAAAACGATAATTGCGATATTCGAAACGATTCCGAACAAAGCCGTCGAAACAAACTTTTCATTCGCCTGTAACAATGCCTGAAAGATATACGAAAGAATAATCGGAATAATAGAAAAAATCACAATCCGAAGCATTAAAACCGAGTAATTCTCCGTATCCTGCGGCAAACCGAGTGCAAACACTTTTAAAACAAGTCTCGGGAATGCATTTACAAGCAGGCACCCGATCAGCATTGCCACAATGCTTAAATTCACGAGATTGGAAGTAAATTTGTTTTTGCCGTCCTCCGTCTCAATACGATGGTAAAACGGAATAAAGTTAATATTAATTGCCGTTGCAAGTGCGACAAAAATTAACGTCGGAATGCTGTTGGTTAAGACAAACGCATCGCTGATGCTGGTTGCGCCAAAAAGATACGCCACAAGGAGTTCTCTTGCAAATCCGAGGATTTTGGAGAGAACGGAGCCTATCATCAACAACATGGATGCTCTTGCAATTTTGCCCAGTTTCGCCATAGATCAGACCTTTAAGATTAATCTTCCAGAAGGATGTTGCAAATCAAATCAATATCTTCATCCTTCAGGTAAGGATGCATCGGAAGGGACAATACTCTGTTTGTTGCCTCAATCGTATTCGGATACATGGAATCTTCAAGTCCCATCCATTTGTAAGCTTCCTGCTGATGTAAGCCTCTCGGATAATAAACCATGGAAGGGATTCCCTGTTCTTTCAGTTTCGCCTGCATTGCATCACGTTTCTCTCTGTTCTCCATAAGAATCGTGTACTGAGCCCACGATGAAACGAATCCCGGAAGGACCGTGGGTGTTACATACTTATTCTTCAACCGTTCGGTATACCGGTCTGCCACTCTGTTTACATCGTCCACTTCATGTTCCACAAATGCTTTAAACTTCGGCAGAAGAATTGCAGCCTGAATCGTATCAAGGCGGCTGTTCATGCCTATTTCACGGTTATCATATTTATCAACGGGGCTTTTACCCTGTGCACGCATGGAGCGAAGTCTTGCATCGACCTCATCATCATCCGTAAAGATTGCTCCTCCATCTCCATAGCAGCCAAGCGGCTTTGCGGGAAAGAAAGATGTAGTAGAAATATCTCCAAATGAACATGCCATCTTGCCGTGCATGCTTCCGCCGAATCCCTGTGCACCGTCTTCCAAAACATTTAACCCGTACTTCGTGGCAATTGGAAGAATCCGGTCATAATCCGCAGGCTGTCCAAACAAATCCACCGGAACAACAGCCTTGGGTTTCAGTTTTCCTTCAGCAAGTACCCTTTCAATCTGTCGCTCCAATGCATCGGGGTCCATGTTAAAGGTGGATAAATCAATATCAACCAAGACTGGGGTTCCCCCGAGAATCGATGTAGTTCCCGCAGATGCAAAATATGTGAAGTCTGAGGTAAATACAGCATCTCCCGGTCCGATTCCCCAGATCATCAGTGCCAGCTGAAGTGCATCCGTTCCGTTTGCACAGGTAACGCAATGCTTTCTTCCGACATATTTCGCAAGCTTATTCTCCAGTTCTGTAACCGGCTTTCCGAGAATAAACGCAGAGCTATTGATGACTTCCTGTATACCTGCATCAATCTCCGGTTTCAACGCCCGGTATTGTGCACAAAGATCTCGAAACTGCATCTTATACTTCCTCCAAACCATTTTCGGTTTCTTTATACTTTCTTCCGCACTTTTCACAGCACAGAGTTTCTTTTAACAATTCGCCGCATTCACAGGCCCAGCCCTTTTGTCTCGCCGGTACTCCCAGCATTAATGCATGTGTGGGAACATTACTTGTTACAACCGCTCCTGCACCGATTAGTGCCCATTTTCCAATCGTATGACCGCAGACAATCGTTGCATTGGCTCCGATGGATGCGCCCTCGCCTACAAGGGTTTTCTTATACCCTGCCGAACCCTTTGGATACTTTGCTCTCGGCGTCAGATCATTCGTAAACACACAGGAAGGACCGCAGAATACATAGTCTTCCAGTTCCACGCCCTCATAGATGGACACATTATTCTGTACTTTTACGCCGTTACCAATTACAACTTGATTGGAAACATTTACATTCTGTCCGAAGGAACAGTTTCTGCCGATTCTTGCACCGGATTGGATATGGCTGAAATGCCATATCTTTGTGCCTTCTCCGATTGTAACGTCTTCATCAACTACACTTGTAGGATGAACAAAGTATTCACTCATTACTTATCAAACCTTCCCGTGAAATCCAATGTTGAGCAGCTCTCAAGCGGCAGTTTTACAGATCTGTGCTCCGCTGCCGATTTATAAATCGCAAGCACCAGTTCCAGTGCTCTCTTGCCTGCTTCGGCATCCACAAGAGGTGCTCTGTGATTCTCGATAGCATCAATTACGTCTGCATATAACGGAGTATGACCGAATCCGTAAACATTCGGCGGATTCTCGCTGAATGCTTTTTTTACTTCTTCCGGATCATCAAGTTCATCTGCGAAGCGCCATTCCTCAATAATGTTATCCGATGTTCCCGCAGCCTTTGCGGTACCGGTTTCTCCGAAGAGATACAGGGTCTCTTCGAGATTCTTCGGATATACGTTGGTCGTTCCTTCAATCAGACCGTAGGAGCCGTTTGAGAACTTTACCAAAGCCATACCGAGATCTTCGGCTTCCAGATAATCATGTTCGAGCTGATCCGTATACGCCATAACTTCATCAATCTCATCTCCCATCATCCACCGAAGAAGATCGATATTGTGTATGCACTGGTTCATTAAACAGCCGCCGTCTTGTGCCCATGTACCTCTCCAGGGAGCCTGTTCGTAATAAGATTTACCACGGTTCCAACGGATGTGCGCCGCACCGTGGGAAAGTTTCCCGAAACGGCCTTCTTCCAATGCCTTGCGAATATACTGTACCGACTTGTTAAAGCGGTTCTGGTGGTTTGCGCATACCACAACCCCTTCCTCTTTTCCGGCTTTAATAATGGCATCCGCATCCGCAATGGATAATGCAATCGGTTTCTCAATAATCACATTACATCCCGCCGCAATACAATCCAGGGCAATTGCCGCATGCTTTCCGGATTCCGTGGCAATTGCAACCAGTTCCGGTTTCTCTTTCTCCAGAAGTTCTTTGTAATCCGTATATTTACGTACCGCTTCCAGACCGAACTGATCGGATTTTTCCTGCATAATTTCAGGAACAATATCACACATGGCAACAAATTCCAAATGATTGTTCTTTGCAGCCTCAATATGATTCGGCGAAATACGGCCGCAACCGATTAATGCATATTTCATGCTTTTTGCCTCCCTTGCAAAATGTATTGTTCAAAAGCCTGTTTTAATACTTCTTTCTCGTTTTCCCAGCAAAGGTCATCCTTTGCTTTTAAAAGGTTATTCCTGCACTTATCGTAGAACTCTTTATCCGTGCGCATTCTTTCCACACATTGATTCATCGCTTCGATATCACCCGGATTCGTCGTCAATCCGATTTCATATTTATCGATAATCCGTTTCATCTCCGGAAAATCCGAAGCCACCATCGGAGTCAGGGATTGGATGCTTTCAAAGAACTTATTCGGCAAAGAGTAATAGTAACTCTTCGACGTTCCCTGAATCATCATAAGGCATACATCAACTGCTCCGACATATTTCCAAAGCTCCGAAATCGGAACCGCCGGGTGAATGTATAACCTGGCATCAACACCCTCTGTCATTGCCGTATTCCTGATACGTTCTATGTATTCCGCACTCCCATTTCCAAGAACAACGGCACTGAGGTTATTGTTGACTCCTAACAGACGGATCAGTTCTTCTATCCCCCGGTCCGGCACCAATGCACCGTGATACATAACCAAATAATCCGGCCCCTGTACGGAAGTCATTATTTCTTCCCGAACGCGTTTGCACTCGCTTTCATCAATGTTCCACTTATTCGGTGTACTTCTGATTACAACCGGTCTTTGCTTCAATTTATGAATGCGCATTACTTCATCCGCAATTGTGTCATTCACCATAATGGAGAATACACATTTCTTCATGAGAAACTTTTCCAGACCGATAATGAACTTCTTCTGAATCTTTCCTCTTTTGCCTTCTGTGTTGCGTTCTATTTCAAACTCATGCGAATCATATATGATATACGGCTTTTTTCTCACGAAGAAAGTAGATAACCATGCAATTACAAGTCCGGGCATCAAATCATGCGCCGAAATAATATCCGGTTTCAGCTTTTTTGCAAACCGGCTCCACGCAAACAGTGATGCAACTCTGTTAAATGCATTCGGGAATTTGCTTCCTAACGGTCTGGTGGAATAGCGATAAACCTTAAATCCGTTTAATTCATCTTCTCTTCCGCAATCTTCAGCGTCTCCCTTGGCAAGAACGGCAACCGTACAGCCCATTTCCTCATAGACCGACAATTCACGTTTGTCGCGGCTTGCATTCTCCCATGTATTCCCACAGATTTTTAAAACCTTCAGCATCAGCTGTTCTCCAACTCCTTATACAGTCTCACAAGAGTATTCTCTTCATTTGCCCATGTGCAATTGGAAACCACATAGTCATGACCTTTTCGACCCATTTCCTGTGCTTTGGAGCGGTCTTTCAGAAGAGAATTAATTGCCTGTGCAATTTCATCAAGATTTTCAGGGTCCACACAGATTCCGGCTTCGCTTTCTTTCGCTATCTGCACCCACCCCGGGAAATTTGAACAAACAAACGGCAGTCCGGCCGCCATATATTCATACATCTTTATCGGTTGCGAGTAATAATAATTCTCTATAGGCTTAAGGATACAAAGGCCTACTACCGCGTCTTTGTATAAATCATTCACTCCGGCCCGATTCAAAAAACCTATATATTCCACCTTACCGTTCTTTTCGGCATCATGCAGTCCGGCAATCACAAGTTTTCCGTCAACTTTCTCCATGGCATTCTTCATAATATTCTCGCCACGGTCTTCGCTGATACTTCCGGCATAACATGCAATCGCATCTTTCTCTCCGAACGGTTTTTCATGAAAAACGATATCATCCAGGCTCGGATAATTATTTACCACAACCACATCCCGGGTTCTTTCCCGAAACTTTGACGCAATGTGAGGTGTTGCCGCGACCACGGCATCCAGCCTTTTTACCACATGTGACTCGTAATTCCTGTACAGATTCGAAACAAGTCCGCGGAATATTTTGGGAATCCATGTTTTATCATTTATCTGTGCCGGAACGTCCTCGTGGCTGTCGAATATAACAGTCTTTCCCTTCCGTTTCAGTTTAAGGCCATACGGAAGAAGTTCCGGATCATGAAAATGGTATACATCACAGTTTAATTCCAATGCTGTTTTGTAGACCTTTTTCGTGAATTTGGTAAATCTTTTCAGGCGCCCTTCCATCTCGCCGCAACCGACAACATGAACGCCCGAGTCGGTCCTGTCACCCCCTTTTCCAACCAAATACACTTCATGCCCCGCCCTGCTGAGCGATTCGCACTCTTTTAAAAAAATCCGGTCATCATTGGTCTCATGTGCGCTCGTCAAATGACACACTTTCATAAGCTTACAGCTCCCATCAAATCTTATAGCCCAATGTTTTTTTCACATGGGGTTTTAATGCATCCAAAGCATCTCCGATTGCAGATTGTCTGTAAACCCTGTAGTATACAATCTGCTCTCCTCCAAACTGACGGAAGAAATTCTCAACCCCCTCTATCATTGAGCCTTCAAAGTCAAAACTGTCCGAAACAGTTGACGCAAACTCTATCGCCTTTACCAGCAAAAGATTCTGAGATCCGTCACTCTTATAATCCGGATTCTGCCCGCCAAGAAGATAGTAACAGGTATTGTGGTCGTACAAAAGAAATACAGCTCCGTGCGCAATGCCTGATTCATCTTTTGCTATCATCAATCTTCCCGCACCGTTTTCAACGGAATTCTTCATGACTTTCAGTGTGAATTCGTCCGGATAAGGCGGTTTTCTGTTCTGTCTTGCATATGTCATGCATTGAAGTTCCAACATACATTCATAATCTTTGGAATCTTCCTCGACCGTTATATTCCTCTGTGCCGCCTTCACATTTTTGTTTACCGTTTTCCCAATTCGGCTTTTCACGGTTTCATAGTCTTTGAGATTCATAATCCGATAAGAGAATCTCGGTTCAATCCGGAACCCGTGCCATCGGAACGGCAATATATAACGAACAGAATGATCTAATTCAATGTCTATATTTCGGGCCTTCGGCAATTGAGACAATAACTCTGCTATAATATCTTTTTGCCTGTGTAACTGTGAATTACCTCTTTCAAACTCCAGGAGTTCTTTGGAAAACCATATTCCCAAAGTTTGTGTATAGGGCGGATTCAGAATCTTTTTGCCATCCAGAACATACGGCAGTCTGGCAATTACACGCTCTCCGTCTTTAACAACACTTTCACTCCACTTATTCTCGGCTACCGTGTCCAGCCACCATGGTTGTTCAAATATACTGTTTGCATATGTGGTGGTTCTGTTATCTTCCATCCGCTTCGGCCTCTAATTCTTTGATTGCGTTTTCGTATGAGATAAAAGAATCATCATCCGACTCCTCTATCATCTCAATTAACCACTGATACCAGTCTCTCATTGCCGTATAACCGTCATTAAACTGAACATCATGAAACAGGACGGAAATATACTGCATGTTTTTCTTTCTACATTCTTCCAGCCTGTCCAGTGTTGCCTTCTTTGCTCCTTCCAAATCCTGCGGTATATAACCATCCATGATTGTAAGAGGAAATTCCCACATATTTCCAACCTTATATGGATCTTTTACTGTTCCGTTGGAGGGTTTGTCAAACTCCGTCGTATCGAAAACATATCCGGCTTTCTCTTCATTCGCAAAAGTATCCGCATTAAATCTGACATAGTGCATCCTGATTCCGCAGGGTTCGAAGCCCATTAATTCAACAAATGTATCATGTTCCTTTTTAATGCCTTCATAACTGTCAAATGCTATTCCGTGAACTCCAACCGCATAACCGTTTTCATGAACTCTTTGGATAACCGCACGAGCCTCATTCGGTCTATACGACATGCCTAATCCCTGATTCATCCCAAAGAAAAAGACCGATTCCACGCCGTGTTCTTTGTCATAATCCATCAATTCATCAATGAAATGACGATTCTTTTTAAAGCATGAGGTCGAACGAAGCCATGCCTCTTTTATACTGATTCTCCCGGTAATCATCTCAAGAAAAGAGCGCACCCACATTTTGGGATAAATCAAATCCCGGAACCAATGGTCTTTCCCGTATAAATGATCCACATCATGAGAAACAATAATCTTCACGAAACACCCCTGTACAGTTTTCGAATGTATTATTCAAACAACACCGCAAATTTCCCGGCAAGTTTTTTATAAGTAAAGTCGTTCAATACTGCCTCGCGCCCTCTTCGTCCTATCGCTCTGCGATCTTCTTCAGGCATATTTCGTAACACATCAATATAATTGATAATTTCTTCCGTATCCTTCGGACTGCACTGTAAACCGCAGTCATAGGTCTTCACCAGCGTTTCCGATGCGTCAAAGGCACAAATAATCGGCAATGAAGCCATCATGGCATCATACATTTTATTTAAAGACAAACCAAAGCGATACAGCGGTGAAGAAATACCTGTAATATACGCACAATCGAAATATTCCAACAAACTCGGAACGGACCTTTTTCTGACTGCCGGGAGGAAAAACAGATTGTCAATCTTTTCCCTTTCCTTCCTTTGAATCAATCTTTCCTTCTCTAATCCCTCTCCGACCAAAACAAATACTGTTTCAAGATTGCCGTATCGTTCAGAATACAATTGCGCAATATCAAGCAATTGGTCCAATGCATTGGTAAATGCATGTCCTCCAAAGTATCCTACGATAAACTGTCCTTTATGTTGTTCAAAAAATGCCTTGTGTTCATTCGGGATCTCGTCGCATTCTTCCCAATCTTCTTCGACTATCCCATTTTGAATATTGATAAAGCGGTCCGACTGCAATCCGTGTTCTACCATATACTCTTTTGCATACGGAAGAAGTGAAACGCACTTATCACAGTGCTTATACGCATAATTCTCCGCAATCTGCATCACAACCACAAAGGGATGATGTTTTGACATTCCGCCGACTTCATAAAGGGTGGACGGCCACATGTCATGAACTTCATGAATGTATTTCGCGCCCGAAATCCTGGCAATCTTCTTTGCCGCATAGGCATCCAAAGGATATGTTGACGATGCAATCACTACATCCGGCTTATACTCCGTGGAAAGTTTCTTTGCATGCGTCTTCAGCTTCCTTACGAAGCGTTCCATCGTAAGGGCTCGTTTCACGCCGTTTCCTTCGTATTGCCCCGTTTTAATCCAAAGGTATTCGATTCCGTCAATCTCCTGCTTTTGGAAATCCTTTGTAACTTCCGGATTCACTTTGCGCAGATGGGAATAATCCCCGGCAATGATTGTAACGGTATGCCCCATCTTTACCCATTCACGAGATAAATAGTAGGGGCGGAACTCCATCCCCATTTCCGGAGATCCCGCATAATGTTCTATATACAGGATATTCATTCGTAATCCTTTCCCAATACCGCAAATACCGTCCGAATCATCGTACGCAAATCCGACCAAATACTGAACTTCTTTATACTTCTTAAGTTATATTTCATCTTATCCGGCAGGACATCTTCTACATATACTTTATCAACATCATCCGCAACATCCAGAAACTTCGCCTCGTCTTTGTATCGAATGCTTGCTTCAGATGTAATTCCCGCAGGAAGAAGAAGCGTTGCGTACATTTCCTTGGTATAACATTTTACATATTTCGTAGCTTCCGGTCTGGTCCCGACAAAGCTCATGTCACCGGCTAAAACATCAAAGAGCTGCGGGAGTTCATCCAGGCGCAGATTGCGAAGTTTGCTCCCAATCTTTGTGATTCTGGCATCCGCTCCTACCGTTACAGCCGTTCCAATTCTGTCCGCATTCTGTACCATGGTCCGAAACTTGTGAATCCGAAACTTTCTGCCGTATGTCGTAACACGTTCCTGACGATAAAATACAGGGCCTTTGGAATCAAGTTTAATAAGGATTGCTATAATAAGCATCGGAAGTGCCAGTACGGAAAGCAGAAAGAGTGACATCAGCACATCAAAAATCCGCTTTGCCGCAAGAGCACCGCGCTTTTTGTTCAGGATATCGTAGTATTCTTTTACTTCCCCGCATTTCATGAATGCCGGCAGGTTCTCCCATTGACGAAGTCCCATGAATACACCCTTTCATAATCGTTAATTCCCAGCAACGCACAATCCAATATATTATAGCACAAATCCCTCTTTCTTACCACAGAAAGAGGGATTTTTAAGAATATATTCCGTTTTATTTCAATTTGATTTGCCGGATTCCGTCATGCCTGCACGGTACATAAACCGTGTCCCCGACAATGCACGGAATATCTGTTACACTTCCCGTATCCACCTTGGTAACAACTGTCGGACTCGAAGGGTTGGAAATATCCAAAACAATCACCTTTCCCTCCCAGGTTCTGGTAATTACAAGATAGTTGCCGAAAGCAACACACTTTCCTTTCGCATAGCTTTCTTCCACCTGAATTTCTTCGGAAACCGAACCCGTTTCAGGATTATAAATCTTATATCCCTTAGCAGTGGTAATGATACACTGCTCTCCAATGGACGTAAGTCCCGTCCATTCTCCCGTGGCAAGTTTAGATTCATCTCTTAAATAACGGACCTGATAGTCTTCCTGCTTTCCTTTGCTTCCATCTTCCGGAAGATTATTCAATTCTCCTTCTTTGAGCCATCGGAACCAGCCGATTCTGGAACTTCCGGAAATTGAAATATATTCTCCTACCTGACCGATACTGACATTTCGATGATAAGAACCACCAATACCATCTGTTGCAGGATTCGCCAATAATTTCGGATTTGATGGATCTTTGCAATCCACCAGCAGATACCTGGCGCCATTACCTCCTGCCTGAACAATAGCAAGGTTTCCGTCATTTAGTGCCGTCACAGAGGAACAGTATGAATTCCACGATTTGTCCACAAGACGTCCAATCTCAGTAACGGAGTCTCCCTCATATTGATAGATGGCAAAACCGGCGCATCCTTCCGCCGTATAGATATAATCACCATATACCTTTATATCCTTGACGGTAAAGAAGCCGCTCATGTCTTTCGCATAGATTCCTGTGTTCAATATTTCGCCCAAACGACTCGAAACAAGATAATCCCTGGGATTATAAGAATATAATACCCTGCAGTCCTTATCCAGAATCTTAATACCATCGTTTCCACAGGCTGCTGCCAAGTTTCCATCCGGCAATTCCGCTAATGCATTTACACAGCCAAGTTCATTTTCTAATGCCTTATCTGTACCAACTCCTGACGGCATACTTCCCTGTGCCTTCGGAATTCGCGTGCTTCCCGAATCCATTCCTGCAGCCAACGAAACTTTGACGAGGCCCATATCAGAAGCCAGGCAACAAATTTCTCCCTGATAAACCAGAGAATGAATCATTCCGCCGTGAGTTTCGTTCATGTAATCATATGTCATAACCGTAGTTTCTACAGACAATTCGCGAAAGAGCTTGGATTCCTTTCCGGCTACAGCATTGATATTCTTGACCAATACAGGTTTAGACGGTTCCGAAATATCATAAACGAACGTTCCGGCTGACATCAGGCTGACCAACGCATAGTTTCCATAGATTTCCACATCCGCATTGTCTCCGGGCCAGTTGTTATATCTGCCATCCACTTTGGATCTGGAAACCAGTTTGGGCCTTGTAACATCACTGATATCAAACACATCAAGTCCGCTACCCGTACCGCAGCCATACCACAATACAGAACCGGTTGCATTCTTTAATGGGTGATGTGATGTTGCTATATAAAGATGCCCATTGCTGGCATTCATTCCTTTGGCATACCCATCCGTTTCAACCGATGAGATTCTTCGAACATCTGACATATCATTTACATCATAAATGTCCACACGCCTGCTACCATTTGCGCTGACATACAAATACCCGTCAGCATAACACAAATCCTTATAATCCGAGTCCTGTGGATTCTTTATCCGACCGACGTATTTAGGATTCTCATAATCCGTTAAATCCACTATCTCAACGCCAAATAAACTGTCACAAAGGAACGCACAATTACCTGCGATAATCGCGTTATAGCACCATTCCAGAGTATCGTAATGAGACAATACCTTCGGTGACATCGGATTTGAGATATCAACAAAGAAAGCCCCGCACTCTTTAGACACAACAACCAAACGCTGTCCATCATTCGATACTTCCACAGACAAAGCATCGCCCAATCCCTTCAATCTGCCAACTTCTTCGTTTCCGATTCGGACAATTAACTCACCATTCAACAAAACATACAGATACTCCCCAACCGAAGCGATATCAGTAGCACGCGAAACTACATTGTCCGGATTATCTGCATCAACATTCTCAATCTCATACGAATCCAGCGCATAATTTCCCACTTTCAATTGTGCTGTTGGAAATTCCTGCCCATAATCCACGATGCTGAAATCCCCTATTAACACCGGAGATACTGTTTCTTCCGAAATCTCATACTGGATCAGCAATTCATTGTTATCCTTCTTTGCTGCCGCAGGGATATAATACTTTCGGAGTTCTTTTCCAATCCATACCGTTGTCTTGGTTCTTCCACATGTAACCCCAATCGGGATTGGTGACGGATTATCAGTTCTTGCAGTAAATTCCGTAATCAACACATCCTTTTCCGTCAGGTTGCCCAAAGAATACTTTAGTGCTGTACTTCCACCCCATGCAGACAATTCAGCCCCGGCTTCAATATCCTCACTTTCAGCAATAATTCTTCCTTCTATGTTGCCGGTTACAACATCCGTTGAATCATATAAACCGTTCTGCAGAAACACATCACGATTCGTAGAATCATAAACAAAGTATGCTTCCATTCCGCTTTTCGCAGAAAAGATGACAGAATACAGTTTCCACACAAAAAGGCATCCAAAGAAAACGGTAACGATAATCGCTATCAAGGAGATAATCTTCGACCTGTTTGAAGCCTTCAATTCGCTCGAAGCCCTATTCTGATTCTTTACTCTGTTTCTTTCGCTCATTTCCATCCTTCCACATGCATGGGACAAAAACAATTAATACTACAAACATAAGCGGTGCTGTGGCCGGTTCCGCTTCACCGAGCCAGATCCCAAACATTAAAGCTCCGAGCGCAACAGCTGACAGAAATTCAAATTTCTTTTCCTTAACATATCGAACAATTGCCGTGATAAAACAGGAAACATAAAAGACCACATTCATAATTCCCGCAAGATATCCGTAATTATAGATCGGCTCTAGATAACCCGTATGAGAAGTACTGTACCTGCCATAACTTGCTGTTGAATACGTAAACGAACAAGTTTTCAGAATCTCCGTAGCCTGTTCGATTCTTCCGCTCGCAATGTTGTTTATCAAAGATAAAACCGGATTTCCCAAATAATAAGACGATACGCGTTTACCTGCAAAGACTATGATTCTGCTCACGATACGATTTGCGATACCCGGAAAGAAACGTAACGGGGTCTTATTAATCACATCATACAAAGCTCTTGGCTCGAACTGCGTAGAAGCCACAATATTAATTAAATCCAAGGTAATATACCCGACAATAAAGACACAGGAAAGTGCTATGCAGCCCCTTAAAATCAGCCTTGGAGTATTCGTTTTCCTGAAACCGAATACCAGTAAGAATAACAGCAGGAAAATATATCCTGAGAATACATTAATCTTGCCAACCAAAAACGCATATACAATAGTCATTCCAAACCATATGCAGGAAGCCAGATAACATAAGCCAAATCTTCCATAATGCTCTTTAGCCCGAATAATCGAAAGCAATGCCAATACCGTCAATAAAGCACAGAAGATTCCAGCTCCAGCTTCTTTATACAGATATCCTGTCCAAATCTTTTGAATTTCTGTATACGGATTTATTACATGGGACAGGAACGCTGCAATCACAGAAACAATAAGTCCCGCATTCAAAAGGCCTCCCAAAACAATTTCATGTTCTTTTTTCTTTATCGGAATAAGAGCAAATAACGCCAACAGCAAATAGATTCTTGGCTCCGTTCCCGGATGAATTGCCTGCATAATAACAGTCATCAGGCATATGAGCGCAAACAACCAAAGATACATCGAATTAAGCCTGCGAACCCTCTTTGTAATCGCCATATCCGTGATTAGTAAAAGAACCATTAAATCAACTATTCCATTTAATACTCTTCCAGGAAAGAGATCCGGCGCAAACAGATACATTCTCGTTCCGAAGAAAGCCAATATACCAAAGCAAACTGTAACTATTAATGACGGAATATTCAAAAGCTTTACTCTTTGTATAACCATGAGCATAAGTACAAAAAAAATCAGAGCAATACTAATCTGTTCATCTTTACTGACTTGATAAAACAGACGGTAACACTCTGATAAATGGATTAGTATTCCGATAAAACAAAGAGTATAAATCCCCCCACGCACCAATTCCATGATGCGCTCTTTAGAAGGCATATCTTTAGTTACGGGGGGGAATAACGCTGTTTTCACTCTTTTTCGGCTCTAACTTCTTCAACAGCCTTTCTCAATATATTACATACATACTCTACGTTCTCATCTGTAAGCAAAGTATGTAGCGGCAGTGAAATCAAATTATGATAGTAATCGTATGCATTGGGATAATCTTTAATGTCAAATCCCAAATCCTTATAAGCGCTCATCATCGGAAGAGGTTTATAGTGAACATTGGTGGCCACACCGTATTCCGCCATCTTCTTTATGATTTCATTTCGCATTTCTTCGTCTGCGCCAGGAATACGAATCAGATACAGATGATTAGAACTGTCCATACCATCCAAATGATGATTCAAATGCGATATCCCAAGTTCATCGCATACTGCATCATACTTGCTCAGAATCTCTTTCCTACGTTCTAACAGGCCGGGATAACGATCTAACTGTCTCAGTCCGATGGCACCCATGATATCGGTCATGTTGCACTTATACCACGGTCCAACAATATCATATTCCCATCCACCGGCTTTGGTCTTTGCTAGTGCATCTTTGCTCTGACCATGAAGCGACAATAGCTGATACATCTTATAGATTTCTTCGTTTGGCACCCCATCAATCGGACGCCAACTGCTTGCTCCGCCTTCTGCGGTTGTAAAGTTCTTTACCGCATGGAAGCTGAAACTTGAAAAGTCGGCAATCGCACCGCAGTACTCCCTAATTCCGTTTGAATTCACACGACTTGCACCAAGACTGTGCGCACAATCTGCAACAACCGCAACTCTTCCAATGGACTTCTGGATTCTCGAAGATAAATCTCCCAAACGAGAACCGTCACTTTCCAATGGTATAAACATATCCCGTTTCTTTTCAACTATCTCAAATACTTTGTCATAATCGCAAGCCACGCCGCCAAGATCAACAGTAATAACCGCCTTTGTCTTAGGTGTTATTGCAGATTCCAGCGCTTCATAATCCATTTCCGGCATATGGG
>DLBG01000081.1 GCA_002494135.1 Lachnospiraceae bacterium UBA7027 | reverse complement strand
ATTAACAATGCCGGTATTTCCTATGTCGGTCTTTTGCAGGATATGTCCGATGAGGACTGGAAAAAAGTCATTGATACCAATTTAAGTTCTGCATTTTATACATCCAGAGGAGTTTTGCCTTCCATGATTGCCTCAGGACGGGGTTCCATCATCAATATCTCCTCTGTCTGGGGCAATACGGGTGCCTCGACGGAAGTTGCCTACTCCGCTTCCAAAGGCGGTTTACAGGCTTTTACAAAGGCTCTTGCCAGGGAAGTTGCCCCGAGCGGAATTTCCGTCAACGCAATTGCCTGCGGCTATATCGATACCGAAATGAATGCCCATCTTTCCGATGAAGAAAAAAAAGACCTCTTCGAGGAGATTCCGGCCGGTCGTCCGGGCACTCCGGATGAGGTGGCCGATACAGTCTACCTGCTTTCGCAGGCTACTTCCTATCTAACCGGACAGATTATCACTCTGGACGGAGGATGGACATAAAAAAGAGTTTCCCGGGAAGGAAACTCTTTCTTTTATTTTTTCGATTACGAATTGTTACTCAAGCGATTTGTCACTCAAGCAGTCCGTCTTCCAGATAAACGTAGAATCTTCTCTCATCCTCGAGTCTTAAACATCCGAGCTGACTTGCCTTGTTTCGAAGTGCCATTCCGCAGTCGATGTTATAAATCCGGTATCCCAGAAAATCATCGTTTTGATAAACCAGTCCGCGTCCGTACTTGTCAACGCAGTCTAAGCGCTGAGTAAACGTGTGTCCGTGGATATAGGTATATTTCTTATTCGGGAATAATTTCTCTCCCACAATATCCTGATAACGGAAGTCGTAGATACTGGTCCAGACTACCTTGTAGGTGTCGTTGTAAGGCAGATCCATGAATTTAATGCCGTCGTCAAATTTTACCTTTGTGCAGTATGCATGCGCAAGATAGTATTTTTTCTTACCGACGGTAACCTTCTTTGCTACCCAGGTATCCTTTAAATATTCCAGAATCTTCTGCTTCTTTGCCGCCGGCAGCGCCTTGAATGCGTTGTAGGTGGAAAGTCCGCCGTTGCAGGGATCCAGCCAGATATCGATATCATCCGTATCCGTGCGGTTCTTGTTCTGGATTTCAAATTCGTTCTTTAAGGCATCGAGCATCAGAAGCTCATGATTTCCCATAAACAGTTCGGCATTTTTCATTTTCATCAGATGCTGAAGAATCTTAATGCCGTCCGGGCCTCTGTCTATCACATCACCCAGCACGTAAAGGGTATCATCCTTACTGAAGCGAATGAGATCAAGCATCTTGACGAAGGATTTATATTGTCCGTGTATATCACTGATTACATACGTACTCATAAATAACCCTCATTATTCGATTTCCATGATCTCATTTACATCCACCTGAATAATCGGACGGATGCCCATCGGCATATCAACACGCCAGTTTTTCAGATTGTTATTCTGAATGCACTGACCGTCGCAGCTTTCTCCGTAGGAGAAGGTGCCTCTTGCCTGATTGATGGAACCTCTGGTACGAAGTCCGTATCCGAGAGGAAGTGATTCATCTACTTTCTGAGCGGCCGCGTACTGACTGATCATGTTCGGGCCGGATTTATCGTTTACTTTCAAGCCGTTACCGCCGCGAACGGTCTTATTTCCGAAGCCGCTGTTGACTTCATCCACGGAAGGAAGGAACACACGGTCGTACGTCACTTCATCCGTAAAGGAGGAAATCGGCGTAATTACCTCGCGGATCATAATTCTCTTCTGCTCGGATTCCGTAAATGCGGTGTGCAGAAAATCGCGGTTCAGCCACTCACGGATACGGCTGGTTTCCCAGCTGATACCGGTTCTTGTCTTTAATACTTCACGTTCACTCATGTCGATATAATCTCTCTCATCAAACATCTGATAATCGAGAATGTATTCGGACTGGATAATCATTTTATTTCCGCTGTGCTGTAAAATAACCCAGGGAATCTCCGAGAATTCGAACACGCGGTATTTCCGGCTGTCCTCTTTTAATTTCGCAAGATTCTTGTTCTTGTAGTCTTTGCTCATAAGACCGTCCAGAGAACGGAATCTCTTATACTTGGTCTCACCGACTACGGCACAGTCCTGCATATCGTAATTGGCATAAATAATATCCGTGGTAAGGTTTGCGCCCACTACTTCGTTCATGGGATAATGACCGAACCAGATTCTCTGATTCTTTCTGTCATACAGCATGGATTCGTCAAAGGTGGGGAAAATCACCTGCTCGATTTCTCCGGTATTCTGGTTCGTTACTTTCACGCCGTAAAGAGATCTTGCCAGCTGACCCATATCCTGCTGACGATCCTTCGGATCCATGGAAAGTCCCTTGGTGATCGCATCCACAATACGCTGATCCATGGGAACGCCGAAGTCTTCAATCGGAATCAAAGGTTCGCCCTGACTTCTCTGATAAGCATCCGTCGGGATATCGCCGGTAATCATGCAATACAGAGTTGCACAGATTCCGTAAACGTCGGTCCACGGTCCCTGGCCCTCGCCCAGCATCTGCTCAAGAGGTGCATAACCGAATTTACCGAAATAAATCTGACCGGTTTTGTTATTTAATTTCTTGGTGGCGCCGAAGTCGATTACCTTAATGGAACCGTCAACGTCCAGCATAATGTTTTCCGGAGAAATGTCACGGTGAATCAGACCGGACTTGTGAATTTCCTCCATGGAGTGAATTACGGGCTCCATTAAGGAAAGAGCTTTCTCAACAGGCAGTCTGCCGCCGTTGTTATCAATGAAACGACGCAGGGTACCGCCCTCTAAGAATTCCATGATCATATATCCGCAGTTATTGGCATAAAAAAGTTCCTTGATGGAAACAATACCGGGATATTTGGAGAACTGCGCCAGCACACGTGCCTCACGCAGATAGGATTTCAGTTCTTCTTCATACTCTTCTTCGGAAGATTCCTCCGTAACACGAAGAGATCCGTCTTCCGCACGCTCCACCATGTCAGACGGGAAGAATTCCTTAACCGCTACGCGGTACTCAAGCAACATATCAAAACCGATATAGGTAATACCGAAGTTACCCATACCGAGAATATTACCGATTAAGAACTTACCATTCAGAATGGTACCGGGCTCCAGAGCTTCCCCATAGCTTTTAACCCCGCGTTTCGGTTTTCCGCATACCGGACAGAATTCATCTTCCTTCGTCATGTGCATGCAGTTTAAACACATTTTTTTGAGTTCAGAAATTTCCATAACCTTCTCCAATCATGAATCTATCTTTATTCTCAATTTTGCTAATAAAAGCACTGATATTATACCAAATTTTGTGCGAATTATCCATAGAATTTTTGCTTTTTAGAAAAGAATTCCCTTAAAACAGAGATTTGGCTCCATTTCATCGAAATTCCATGAATGAAAAGCATCTCCGGCGCAGAAAGAATAATGTTCGCAATCGGCGCACTTCCCTGTTTTACGCCAGTCCGTGCGGTAAATGTCGAATTTTTCCTCCCAAACCTTTTTAAAATCGTCCGTCCGGATGTTTCCCTGCACCAGTTCCGGCCTTCTTTCGATGTCGAGACAGGCCGTAATGTCGCCGTTATACATAACGGATGCCACGTAGACACCCGCGTTGCAGAGAAAATACCATTTACGCACTTCCCGCTCATATTCTTCTCCCAGAAAGTGACTGCAGCCGTAGCAGACCTCCATGGGCCCCTTAAAGCGATATTCGCGGATAAAATCAAAAAGTTTTCGATACTCTTCTTTCGAAAGAATCAGTTCCTGCTGTTCTTTTGCGCGGCCGATGGGCTCGATATTGATTACGCGCCAGGATTTCACGCCGATTTTTCCGAATTCTTTATACATTTTCTCAAGGTCACCGATATTTTTATGGGTGATGACCGTTGTAATCTGTACATGTTCAAAACCGCCGTTTTCCAAAAGAGCACGGATGCCTTTTACGGTCTTTTCGTAGCTTCCGGGAGATTGGCGGAACCACTCGTGATATTCTTTTAATCCGTCAAGACTAACGGAGACGGTTCTCATGCCTGCCTGTCTTAACTTTTCGGCAACTTCGTCGGTGATGAGGGTACCGTTTGATGTCATTCCCCATTTAAAACCAAGCTTCTTTGCATAATTCATGATTTCAAAGAAATCCCTGCGAAGAAGGGGTTCCCCGCCCGTGATGCAAAGACGGAGTTTATCGGTGCCGAAATCCCGCTTTACGCGGTCTAAAAAATCCATGATCTCCTGCGCCGTTAACGGATTTACTTCCTCGAAATCACCGCAGTTGCTGCCGCAGTGTCTGCAGTGTTCGTTACATTTGCCGGTCATCTCGATAAAAAGGGAGCGAAGCTCGGGATGCTTTCTAAGCGTATTCTCCCTGTAATCGGCAAGCTGTTTTAAATGACCGGTTTTTTCTTTTACCCCGAGACCGGAGTTGCTGGTCAGAAACATATTCTCTCCTGTGGGAAATTAACCGATATCATTGTATTCAATAGGCATCCATACGATTTTTTCAGCCATTTCCGCTGCTGCCCCGGCACCTTTTAATGCACCGAGAACGGTAAGACCGAACGGAATCGCGCAGCCCATGGACCGGCCGGTGATGATGTTTCCGTCCAGTACCGCAGGGCGGTCCATAATCACGTCCGCACCGATCAGCTCCTGCTCAAAACCGGGATGGCAGCATGCCTTGCGTCCTTTTAACAGGCCGAGTGCGCCAAGAATCTTCGGAGCCGCACAGATGGCTGCAACCGTCTTTCCTTCGTTTGCAAAGGAAACCACAAGTTCCTCAAGCGGCTTGTATGCCTGTAAGTTGTTGGTACCCGGCATTCCTCCCGGGAGCACCAGAATTTCCGTATCGGAGAAATCCATCTCGTCGAAGGTGGCATCCGCTATCACTTTTACGTTGCGGGAACTTTCCACTTCTTTTGTATCTTTCACGGATACCAGTTTGATATCCACTTTTGCGCGTCTTAAAATATCGGATACGGTAAGCGCTTCGACTTCTTCGAATCCGTCTGCCAGGAAAACTGCCACATCAGCCTTCATACGATTCATCCTCCTCATACTCATAATTAATGGTGTCGGGTTCTTCGACGGCGGTTTCTTCTGTGACACCGTCTTGCATTTCACCGGTTACTGCCCCGGAAACTTCTTCAGCCGCACCGATCGGCGTTACATCCGCAATGGGTTCGTCCGCTATCGCATCCGGCACGGTCTTTTTATTCTTATTGCTTTCCGGATCGACATAACGGATCGGCTCCGTATCGTCAATCGGTTCAAGTTCGTCCACAAACTCCCGGTCCTCACCGAGTTTAATCTGCTTCGTTTTCTTTGCGCGGCGCTTTTCGTCCATTTTATCGGCGAATTTCTCGAAACTTTCCTTGGTGAGTTTATGTGTGGTCACAAACCACATCAGATTGATAAATACCGCCAGGAAAAGCGCTCCGGCAAGAATCCACTGCCACAGGGCCACGTACATCAGCCTTCCTTCGCGGTACCTTGCGACATTCTCCCAGTAAGGATAGGGAATGTCATCCAGCCGCATTTCCCTGCTTTTTCGCTGACCTAAAAGATCGTAATAATGCTTGTAGGAGAATCTTGCGGAATTTTCCACATAGACCAGATCATCCGACGGGAAAACTTTGATTTCTTTAATCAAAGAATTGGCAAACTGCGGAATCGGATTCGGTGAAAGCAGCTCATATACGGAGATTCCGGGTTCCAGGCCCGCTTCCTTCGCCATACGGTAGGATATGAAAACCCTCGGTTCGTTGCCGCCTGCTGCCAGGTTATCGATTTTACCCTGCTTTCTTTCATAAACACCGGCAACCACCAGATCCATTTCGCCAAAATGCACTTTCATGCCGGCCACGTCCGGGCTTCCGAATAAATTCCAGGCCGTTTCCTCATCCAGCAGAACATAATCCTGCAGCCTGTCACTTTCGGAAAAATAGTTTCCGCTGATCAGACGCACGGGATGAAAGAGGAAAAAATCGCCTCCCACGGCAACCGCATCATACGTTCCGCTGCCGCGATCCGTTGAAAGCATCACATGGGTAAATGCCGCATATGCATCGATCAGGTTCGGGTTTCCTTCTTCGGGATGAAAACTTGCCTCCGTATTTTTCTCCTTGTAGAGACTTTCTATCTCGTAACGAAGGGCATTGATGGTATCCGAATGCACTTCCTGCGTAGGTGAAATCAGAATGGTATTCTGTGCAAAATCGTTTTTTTCCGACCATCTTCTTGCAAGCTGCTGTTCCGGCAGACCGCGTTTTGCGGCAGAAAGAACCAGCCCCAGAATTCCGATTATGGTTAATGTAACAAGACCCGCACCGGCCATGATAACCCTTGGAATATTAAGTTTTCGCTTCTTTCCGGGTTTCATTTCTGCTTAGTTTTTCTCCTCGGCAAGTCTTACCTGTTCACCGGGGTTGACCGGTCTTGTGGCATTGGTAATTACGTATGTACCCCAGGAATCCACTTCCGCCTCAATGGCTGCTCTGGAATCGTCCGTTGCAAGGATGGAGGTAACTTCCACACGTTTTGCAATGTATCTGGTTCCGAAAGGCACCTGCTTCGGTACCAGAACAAGAATATAATCGCCTTTGTTATCCTTTCCGAGTGCACTCTTCGGAATGGTCAGATCATAGCGGGAATTGCTCTCGCCTACCGCGAGGGAAATGCTTCCGCCTTCATATAAGTCATCGCCTTCGAGTTCGAAAACAAGAGATCTTTTGTTCTTCGGATCGGACTTGTCGGGCAGAATGTTCACGAGTTTCGCCGTTACATTGTAGTAGTAATAATCCTCTATCTTCACTTCGTCTCCGACCTTAACGGTCTTCGCCTGCTTTGCATCAGCGGTTAACGTGCACTGATATCCCTTGCCTTCCACCTGAATGGTGGCAACGGTATCCTTGGCTTCAACCTTCTCTCCGGAAGATTTACTAAGAGAGATTATTCTTCCTGTTACAGGAGATGTGATTTCACCACCAAGAGCTTTCTTTTGAAGTTTTTCTACTTTCTCCTGGAGATCCAGTATTTCCTCAACTTTAGCGACTGCAGACACTTTTCCCAAAACTTCGTCTTTGTATTCATCTCTCTTTGCCTCAGTCAGGGTTTTCTTTTCTTCTGCAACCTTTACCATTCCTTCCTCGTATTCGATAGCGGCATTGAGTTCATTTCTCTTTGCCTGATTGCTGTCCGTTGCCCCCTGTGCCGTCAATAATTCAATTTGATACTTGGCCTCATTGTATGCTTTCTGTGCAGAATCCTTCTCTTTTTGTGCAGCCTCTTTTTCTTTTTCGGCAGCCTCTTTTTCCTTTGGCGCCTGTTTAAATGCCTTTTCGTCCTCCTCAATAACCTTTAAAGCAGCCTCATAGTCCTTTACCGCAGCCTCATATGACTCATGTCCTGCCTTCTGTTCAGCTGTCGGTTCACTTCCTGCCGCAATGGCCGCCTGATATTCGTTTTCTATCGGGAGACAAGTCGTCATCCGATTACTTGCTTCATCTCTGTTATCGCGATGATACTGCCTTTTCTTTTCTGCCTCTGAATCCGGATCCGTTTTTAGTATTTCATTCGCATCATCAAACTTCTTCTGAGCGGCATCTATTCTTGCATCTGCATCCTGAATCCTTTTATCTGCCTTTACCTTTTCTACTTCCCATTTATCTGTAGTAGAGCTCTTGCCCAATTCCGTAAGCTGACGTTTATACTCATTTAATTTAGCTGAATGATTCTGGATTTCATTATCTGCCGCATCAATTGTTGCATTAAAAGCAGCAATCGTTCTTTTCACGGTTTCCAAATCAACATCTTCAGCCTGTGGAGAGATGTCGCCACTCAACAGTCCTTTTTTATAAGCCAGTTCGGCCTCTTCAAGCGCTTTCTTAGCCTCTTCCAGCTCCTCACTCTCTTCCCCTTTAAGCGTATAAATCACATCGCCTTCATTGACATAGTCACCTTCCTGCACACGCACGGAAGAAACGGTTCTGGTCTCTTCCACTACCACATTGTAGGGATCCACAACCTCTATGATACCTTTGCCGCGCACCTGATTCTTAATGGTTCCGTTCATAATCTGTTCCGTGGAAACCTGCGGCAGGGAATAATTCATAATCGTGTTGGAGAAAAAGGTCAGCACCAGCATCACTGCCAGAAATATAATGGCGATATTTTTGATGATGTCCCTTTTTTTGCCGGTTTTCTCTTCCTGTTTTTCGATTTTGTTGTTTAATTCGCTCATATCGTCTCCTTCTTCTATCCCTTCACACCGCCCTGTGTGGTAATGCCTTCAACCAGATAATCTTCTCCGTACAAGAATGTCAGTACGCAGGGAACCATATAGATTACGGCTACCGCAAAGGCAAGGCCGATTTCCCCTTCGTTAATCCTTGACAGGAAAATACTTAACGGTTGCAGTTTGTCATCTTTTAAAAGAATCAGCGGCTGTTCCACCATGTTCCAGTAATCGATGAAAATCAGAATTCCGACTGAGAAAGCGGTACTCTTTACCAATGGCATAACAACCTTTGTAAAAATTGTCCACTCGCTCGCGCCGTCCACCTTCGCCGCTTCATATAAGGCCTTCGGAATACGTTTCATGCTCTTGGTCAGAAGATAAACCGCGAACGGGGACGTAATACCCGGAAGCCAGATTGCCCATCTGGTATTGATTAAGTTCAGCCAGTTCGTCACGAGGTAGTTCGGAACCAGCGTTACCTGATAAGGCATCAGACAAATCATGATATAGATGAAGAACAGTACATATTTCCACCGCCCTTCCAGCCGCACAAACGCATAGGATGCGCCCAGTGCCAGCAGAATCTGCACAATGGCAATCGGCAGTGCGTAAATCAGTGAATTCCAGAATTTGAACAGGTAATCGGGGCTTTTGAAAAGTACCGTTTTATACTGTTCAAACGACACCATGTCGGGAATCAGTTTTAACTTCACGGTTTCACCGATATACACCTTACCGCCCTTTTCGTTTGTTGCAAAAACCTTACCGTAATTGGCCTTGATTTCCGTTGCCGACATAAAGGAATTCGTAAATGTTAAAACCGTAGGCAGCAGAAAGAAAACCATACAGATGGTCGCTGCAATAACGATAAATACTTTTTTGATTCGCGGTCCGACTTTGTTCTTGCGAACAGGACCGGCATCCATGTCTGAAATCCGTTTCATTCTTCCATATCCTGTCCAAATTTATTCTCCGCAACATACATAGCAAAAATCGCACCGCCCATGACAATCGACATAATCACGGCCGCCGCGGAAAGCTGCTGGTAATCCATGCTTTCGAACTTGTTGTTCATATAGTGCTGCAGAATATAGACACTCTCATAAGGGTGCGCGCCGGTTAGCATATATACCTCACGGAACACCTTAAACGAGTTAATAATCGAAATAATGGTTACAAAGAGGATGGTCGGGGAAAGATACCGGATTTTGATGGACCAGAAAATCTTCCACGTCGACGTCGTATCAAGATAAGCCGCCTCCAGACAGTCTTTCGGAATCGTTCCGAGTGCGCCCAAGAAAAGAATCATGTTATAGCCTAAGTTTTTCCATAAAAACAAAAGCATAACGACATAGAGTCCGAAACCGGATTTTAGCCAGTCAACACGGCCGCCTCCGAAGAAACGGACTGCGACATTGGCAACACCGTTATAATCAAATATAACCTGAAAAACCAGCACCACGGATGCAACAGGCACAACCATGGGACTTAAAAAGGATGTACGGAACTGACTTGCAAAGGGGATTTTATGATCCAGCAAGAGTGCCAGCAGAAGGGAAAGTATCACGGCGAGCGGTACCGCTATTAAGGAAAACTTCACCGTGTTCCACGACGCAAGCAAAAAAGAAGGGTTCGTGATTACATCGATTAAATTCGAAAACCCAACGAATTCCAGTGTGATCGGATTGTCAACAAAGGTATAAAAAATAACAACACAGTACGGAACCAGATAAAATAATAAAACACCTATCAGGCTCGGTGCCAGAAACGGCATGATTCTGATATTCGTCTTCAGTCTGTGTTTGATATATGCCTTCTTTTGCTCCTTCGTCATTCTGACTTTCGGCTTCGGAGCTTCTTTGACTTTATGCTTCTTTGTCTTAGCAGTCTTAGTTGTCTCGGTTGTTTCAGTTATTTGATTTGTCTGATTTGTTTCTTTCTTCTTCATACCGCGCTAACGGCTCCTGAACTTCTATCGTAATAGGTTTTTTTACGGCTTCGCCCTCGCCTTCGGCCGCCGCTTCGGCCTTCTTTCTTGTGGCATCCGCTTCTTTTAAATGCTTTACAATCTCTTCCTGTTTCAATGCATTTTCACGGGACTTCTGAGCCACAAACATATCCAGCTCATCCTGCTTTGCAAGATAAATTGCCTTCTGGTTTTCCAGTTCATTACGCACTTTCTCGTAACTTTCACGAATTCGTTTTTCTTCCGCGTAATAATTGGAAATACCTTTTGCCTGAGCTTTTTCCCAGACAGCGGGATCTTTGGATGTCTGGTAAATGTATTTGCGTAATTTTACAAAAAACAGAACCAGAAAAATGATGGCGAGAACCGGTGTACAGGCTGCAAACGCAATTGCCAGGGAGAACATGGCACTCCAGTTTCCGATAATCATGTCCGCGCAGAACAATACGACATTTGCGGTGGCAATCAAAAGATACACAACGGGAGAAACCGATTCCACGTGGTTCTCAACGGTGTGATCTTTCATTTCCCGTCCCAGCAAAAACAGCTCGTTTTCAAGTCCTCTCACATGTTCCTTCATGCGAAAGACTTCATCGAATCTTTTCTGTTCTTCTTCCGTATACTTAACCGTGATATCCATTTCGTTTCCCCCTGTACGAAATGTGAATCAGTACATTACGCTTCCGTCTATTTCTTGTCGGCTTTCTTTTTCATAAATTTCGCCGCCAAAAAATCATACAGTTTTTTTCCGAAAATCGCCGCGGGAATTGCAAACGCCGTTGCGACAAATGCTGCTGCGATTACATCTGTAGGATAATGGATTCCCACATAAATTCGTGTAAATCCTACCAAAAATGCATATATCACCGCCACGATTGCAAAGATTCTCTGTTTTTTCTCTGCCGCAAACAAAAGTGCCACGCTCGATGCAAAAGACGCACAGGTATGTCCCGAAGGGAAGGAAGGGTCATCGGCCTTCTCCACAATCAGTTCCAGTCCTGCAATCACTTCGTACGGGCGGATTCTTTCGAAAATGTTTTTTAATGCCAGATTGCATACAAGTAATGAGCATGCAAGTGCAATCATCGAACAAAGACCCATTTTCCTGGTTTTGGGAATAATCAGTAACAATACGGTCAGAAGAATCCAGAAGATTCCGCCGTCAACGCTGTGGGTGATCACTTTCATGATCGGTGTCAGCACGTCATTTCTTAAGTTCTCCTGAACCCAGAGTAAAATTCCCGCGTCCCAGTTCAGTATATTCTGATAGAACTCCGTCGTATAAAGCGACGCCGCCGCTGCCACTGCCTGAAGTGCATAAAACATGTGTATTCTCCGTTTCGTTTCTTACTTTTAGTATCCGATGCTCGCATCATAAACTTCCCAGGTCGGCTCGCCGCCTACATAAGGGCGCTGTGCCTTGGGATTGTTGTCCGTATTGATGGAAAGAACTACATCCTTGTCGAATACGATGCCGGTAAAATAGTCATAGGACTCGAAATACCAGTTATGATATACGGAATATTCGCAAACGATTACTTTGCCGTCCATGGTTAGATCCGGCATAACATAAGCATAAACCTGACCTTCCTGGAAACTTAACAGAATAAATGCAAAGGTATCGGCTCCGGGATTCTCCGGATTGCTGCCGATTAAGCGAAGCATAATCTCCGAAAGTCCGTCAAAGTTGGCATCGGTATAACAGTACATGTTGATATCATAAGTCGTGCTGTTATCATACTTGCTCATTCCGCCGGCTTCCAAAAGATCGCTTAATTTTAACAGTCCCTTTTTGCCGGTGTAGTATTCATCACCGCAGGCATAAACATCCTCGTTTCCGGATAAAACTTCCGAAAAAGCAAGATCGGCTGCCTTACCGTCCATCATGCTTGCCGTTTCAACGGGGAGATTGAGATACCAGATTAAGGCCGCATAGTTGTTAAACGGTGCCGTCAGAACAGGCTCCGTCTCCTCTCCGAGAATCTCGGACATGGATGTATAACCTTTATCGGGATTGCTGTTGATATCTTCTTCGAAAATGGTTTCGTAAGAAACTTTACCGCTGTCTAACTGGATATGGTCTACCTGAAGATAGCCCATCTGTCCGTAGTAACGGTATAAGTCGCCGTTTAATCCCACATAGAAAGTGGAATGACCTGCACCGATTTCGTCCTTGTTTACAATCAGGTCAACGGTTTTGCCGACGGGATTGTAGCTGTAGACATTCAGTACATAGGCTGCCTCTCCTTGTCCGGTACGGATACAGAGTTCCGGAATGTTGCTTCCGAGTGTATCGTCAATGTCCGCAAGGAAATAATATCCGGCGCTGACAATATCTTCATAATCACCGTCATCATAGGTGCCGCCCTCAAGGAAGGCTTTGTAAGCAGCCTGCCATTCGTTGGGGTTATGTGCTTCAAAATTATAGGTAAGACCGCCCTGTGCGTTCTCTCCTCCCTGACCGATAGGATCCTGAACTTCAGATGTCACCGGTTCGGGATTGACATTTCCCGAAGGGACCTGCGTAATTACCGATGAGTTTTTGCTGATGTTGCAGGCGCTTAAAGAAGCGGCCACACAAATCATCGTAATGACCGCGATCAGTTTTCTTTTCATAGTTCCTCCTTCATATGCGGGTTCCAATCCCGCAAAACATTCCCTCTTTATTATAGCGATTTGGCATTTTTTTTCAAGAGCGCGAGCAGTTTCGACAAATAATTGTTGACAAAAAAAGAACACTTTAATATAATCATACTTGCGTCACGAAAACGAGATGCCGATCCAAGCGAGGTGTGGCTCAGTTTGGCTAGAGCACCTGGTTTGGGACCAGGGGGTCGCAGGTTCGAATCCTGTCACCTCGAGTAATTTCATATCATGCAGGTGTGGTTCAATGGTAGAACATCAGCCTTCCAAGCTGAATACGTGGGTTCGATTCCCATCACCTGCTCTTTTTTATTGCCCCAAAGCCACTCACTGAGCGACTTTGGGGATTTCTCATTTTAGAACACACTGTGTTCTGCTGTGTTCTCAGAACACACCTGACACACATACAGGCTTATTTAGGCGCCTTTCTACCTTCCAAAGACCAAATTAGCCTTCTCATCTGTAAAGCGTTTAGAACGGCGTCTGTCGTAATGCCTGGTCATTTCCAGTGTGGAATGCCCCATTTCTGCTTGAATATCTTTCTCGTCGATTTGCAGCTCATACATCCTGCTACACTGATAAAAACGGATTTTATGAGAAGAATAATAGGGGATTCCGCATTTCTTACAGTATTTCTTCAAATTGCTATTGAAGTTATTTTCCGAAATGGGGTTATTCCCCGCTGAGTTCAAAACATAAAACCTGTCTCCGGTTAATGCTTTCAGCTCATTTAATACTTTTACTGCGTAATCGCTGAGATCGATAATTCTTTTTCCTGATTTGGAGTGTGCTTTCATATAATCCACACGAACCAGCTTTCGGTTGATTTTATCAGTCTGGATGTTAACGAAGCAGGTGATGGGAATCGAAAGTTTTTTGAAATCCCGCAAACCTAGTAAAATAGGAGGTCTGAGGTTTTTGCATCCTTCAGAACACACCTTGGAACACAGTTTGGGTGATGGGAAAACGCGTTCTGTCAGCCACATTTCACATATCTTCGGCCTTTAGTTTTTCATTAGATTTCGTTATAACTTCATCTTATCTATTTCAGTTTTTTTATGTGCCACATATACAATAAATACTTTCATAGCTGGTTTTGCTTCCCAGCAATATTCCATCCATTATCTGCATCTCCTTTATGAAAAACGACCGCCGTCCATTGTGATTACCTCATCCGCGATTCGCATAGTGGACTGTCGGTGAGAAACCAAAAGAACCGTCTTCTCTTTTGCGGATTCTTTCAGTGATTTTAATACAACCGCCTCGTTTAAGCTGTCCAGATTACTGGTAGGTTCGTCAAGCAGTATAAAAGGAGCATCATGAAGAAATGCCCTTGCAAGTCCGATTCTCTGTCTCTCTCCACCGGAAAGGGTGCTTCCGAGTTCTCCGACTTCTGTTTCATAGCCCTTTGGAAGTGTCATGATAAAATCATGAATCGACGCTCTCTTACAAGCCTCCACAACCTCTTCATCCGTCGCGTCCAGTTTCCCGATGCGGACATTATTGCCTATGGTGTCTTTAAAGAGTTGTGTTTCCTGCGTCATATAACTTTCCATTTCTCGAAGATTATCGGTATTGATTTCTTCAATACTTTTACCGGATATTGAAATCTCTCCTTCTTTTACCTTCCAGAAACGCATCAACAGTTTAAGAAGCGTGGACTTTCCGCATCCGCTCTTTCCGACAATTCCGATAATCCGGTTGGAATTGACGTTAAGGGATACATCCTTCAAAATCTCTTTATCATGATCATATCCGGCGTTCATTTTTGTTTCATATGTTTCATAACCAAACGTAACATTTTTCACTTCAACTCCACTAAACTCCGACTTTTCTTTTCCCGTTATATCTTCCGTAACCGGTATTTCATCAATGACCGCAAGGACTCTTGCACCCGATGCAACCGTACTCTGAAGTGTTGTTCCCAAAGCCGCCAGTGCAGTTACCGGTCCGAAGGAAGACATCAATGCAATCAGCGGAATCAAAAATCCTGTAAAATCAATTCTTCCGCTTTGATAAAGTAATGCGCAAACCGCTAACATCACAATATCCGAAATCAAAATCATAGTATTGGCTAACGCCATATTGGTTCCGGTAAGCTTACTTAACAAGCCCTGCTTGCGGGATAATTCTTCCGTTTTCTCACCTATTTCTTTAAGCCTGACTTCCCCATAGGCATACTGCATGGTATCGTCAATATTCCGGATATTTTCAAGCATATGCGCAGACAGTTCTCCCGACATGGCACGAAGCTCGTCCCCCATCGTACCGCTTCTTTTCGAAATAATCACCGGAAGAAGCACTCCAACGCACAGATAAGAAATCAAAGCTACAACTCCGAGAAGCGGATGGAAACTGCCGATAAAAATACACATTAATAATTCCGTTACAATGGCAATGCATATCGGCGAAATCGTATGTGCATAGAACACTTCCAGAAGTTCGACATCCGATGTGATCAGTGAAATCAAATCACCTTTATCGCGACCTTCCAGCTTTGCAGGGCAAAGTTTACGAAGTGCCCTGAATACTTTGTCTCTGATAATTGCAAGGAGCGTAAAAGCGATATAATGATTGGTTCTTTGTTCGGATAATCTGAATATGGCCCTCAAAATCGCAAAAACCGGCAACAGGATAAAGATTGTCTTCAGGCTCAAAGGAATATTTCCACCCAGAGCTTTTGTAACCGCTACTCCGCCGAGTATCGTAATAAACTCTGCCGTTAAAAATCCCATTGTCCCTAAGAAAACAGCCAGAATCATGAATCCCGTCAGAGGGCGCACAAGTTTAATCATTCGAAGAAGAACTGTTATTTTACTTTGTTTTTTCATAAAACAGCCTCCCTTCCGAACGATTCGAGTTCTTTCTGTGTATTCCAGAGTCTTTGATATTCCCCGCAGGAATCCAGAAGTTCAAAATGCGTTCCACATCCGGCACATCTTCCGCCTTCCATACAGATTACACAGTCTGCATCCATTACATTCATCAGTCTGTGTGTAATCATAATTACGGTTTTCGTTCTGGCAAGTTCTTTGATTACATTCAGAATGATTTCTTCGCTTTCGATATCAATATTGCTCGTTGCTTCATCAAAAATGAAAACGTCCGGATTATGCAGTATGGATCTCGCAAGTGCAAGGCGCTGTTTTTGTCCTCCCGAAAGATTTCCCGCATTCTCGGCAAGCAATGTATCCAAGCCCTTTTCCGACTTAAGGAAATCCGCAATGTTACACTTCTCCAGTACATTCCACAGTTCTTCGTCACTTGCATTTCGATTTGCCAAAAGAAGATTTTCCCGAATGCTCCCTTTAAAAAATGTTGTATTAAGACCAACATAATTTAAGTGCTTAAAAAGATTGTCCTCGTTAATCTCTCCGACATTTATTCCTCCGATGCAAACCGTCCCTTCTTTCACTGTATTTCTGCCCATGAGCAGAGACGCAACAGTGGATTTGCCGCTTCCGCTCTCTCCGACAATTCCCGTAAACATTCCTTCTCCGATTCGGAAAGAAACGTCCGAAAGAACCTCTTTCTCATCATCGTAAGAAAAGGATACATGATCTAAAGTAATTTCAAGATTATTATCCGAAAGAATCTTTGTTTTCTCATCTGGCTCTTCCACATTTAAAAATTTAAAAATGCGGTCGCTTGCGGCCATTCCGTTCATAGCCACATGAAAATAGCTTCCGAGTTTTCTCATGGGAAGAAAGAATTCCGCGGAAAGAAGAATCATAAAGACAGTACTTTGAAGTGTGATATTACCGTCGGCAAACCCTTTGCAGGCGAGCAGAATTCCAAGCGCCGCGCCGCCGTATGCAAAAAAATCCATAATGATAATGGAATTCAGCTGCATGGTTAAAACCTTCATGGTAATTCGCCGGAAAAGTTCAGACTCTTTGTTCATCTGTTTGCTTTTGAACTCATCGGCCAAATATGTTTTCAGTGTTGTCATTCCCTGAAGATTTTCAAGAAAAGTACTTCCGAGCTTTGCATACTGATCCCAGTATTTCGAAAGCAGTTTTTTTGCGATTTTCTGAACCATTACAATCGCGCCCGGAATCAAAGGAACACAGATTAAAAGAACTGCCGCAACCTTAATTCCACCGGCAATCGTGAACATAATAAAAAGTGTGACCGGTGCCAGAAAGGCATAGAAAAACTGCGGAACATACAGGCCGAAATAACTTTCGAGCTGCTCCACCCCTTCGACGGATTCCTGCACAAGTTCTGCTGTGGTAACATGCTCTCTGTATGTGTTTCCGAGTCTCAGAATCTTTTTATAGATTTGTTCCCTCATGACCCGCTTTACGGTTTTAGATGCCATATAACTCATATGAGTTGTTCTTCGGGTCATGAAGAAACGCACTGCCAGTACGATAAGAAGAATCACTGACGAAACAACCGTTTCCAACATTCCTAACTCACCTAAATAAAGCCTGCCTATCATCCTCGCTATGATATAAATCATCTGCGCATTCATAAGCAGCTCCGTCCACTGGCAGACGATATTTCCGACAATATACTTTTTACTTTCCGGACACATGGCCATCAGGCGTTTGTCAAACATTTTTTCTCCTGTCCATCCCTATCTGTTAGTAATAACTAACAAAAATTATATCATGTAGCATGATAACACTGCAATCCGGAATATTATTCTCACAACTACATTTTCCAGTTCTGCGATACGAGCTGCTGTTTCGTCATGCGGCTGTAAATACTGTCATATCCCGATAAGAATTCGGGGCTTCCCTGTTCGGCCACCACACCGTCTTTTAATACTACGATTTTATCCGCATTTGCAATGGTTCTCATACGGTGCGCAATAATCAAAACGGTCTTATTCCGGATCAGTCTCGATAGTGCTTCCTGAATTGCTGTTTCATTCTCCGCATCCAGTGAAGCCGTTGCCTCGTCAAGCAGAATAACAGGTGCATCCTTTAAGAAAGCTCTTGCAATGGAGATTCTCTGTCTCTCTCCGCCGGATAATTCGCTTCCGTTCTCGCCGATATTCGTGTTGTACTTATCCGGTAACAATTCAACAAACTCTTCACAGTTTGCGAGTCTTGCAGCTTCCATAACCTCTTCGTCCGTCGCACCCTTTTTGCCGATTCGGATATTTTCCATTACGGAATTGTTAAAGAGCGTTACATCCTGAAATACGATGGAATAGTTCGTAAGCAGTGTTTCCGGATCAATCCCGGAGATATCCGTACCACCCAGAGTAATGGTTCCGCTTCCGACATCCCAGAATCTGGCGGCAAGTCTTGATATGGTTGTTTTTCCGCCACCGGACGGACCGATTAATGCGGTTACCTCGCCCTGTTTTGCTGTGAAGCTGACATCCGTAAGAACATCCGTATCATCCGCATATTTGAATCCTACATGATCAAAAACAATATCGTATCCGTCAACCTTTAATTCATCGGAACCGGTCTGTATCTCATGGGAAAGCACCTCATCCAGTCTTTCGCACTGAATACCTGTCGCAATAATTGCTGCAAAATTCTGCAAAGAAATTTCCATCGGTGCATAAAGTCTCGAAACAATCATTAAGAACATAAAGAACGTAAGCAGATCAATATCACCTTTCGCAAAAAGAATTCCGCCCATAATCGCTGTGGTGCCGATGCCAAGCTTTAACACGATTGCAGCGGAGTTCACATAGACTGCCATTTTCAGTTCGGTAAACAGCGCGTATTTTTCAACCTTTTTAATCTTTCCATCCAGTTCTTCCATATAAGCTTCTTCTGCGTTGTTTGCACGTAAATCGCGGATGGATTCGAGACACTCCTGAATTCCGTCCGACATATCAAGCTTAACGGCCTGGTTCTTTCTCACCGCTCTTTTTTCCGCACCGGAGCAGGTGATTACGATGATAAATGCTACAGGGATTACCCAGAAGCTTGCCAGCACCATTCTCCAGTCAAAGAAAATAAACATACTGATTCCGACTAAAGTTACAGAAGCAAGTGCACCAATCAGTTCGGGAATCCAGTGGCTTGATGCGGTTTCAATCATCGCACAGTCACCCATAATATTCGTGGTAAGATCCGCAATGTTTTTCTTTCCGAAATAGGAAAGCGGAAGTTTCCTGAGCTTCTCCGCAATTGCCGTTCTTCTGACTCCGCTTTCGCGATACGTGGTAAGAAACGTCGCATTATACTGAATAAAATTGGTAACCGCAATCAGAATCAAAATCACTACGGATGCAATTACATAGAACGGTATTCTGTCCTTTGTCAGTTCGTTATTCAAAAGGTCTTTGATTAACATATAAAGTACACCCGCCGGCATCATCAGAACAATATTGGCAATCGCCACACTGATACAGGCCTTAATCATATCTTTTGCGCCCTGCCTTGAAAGCGCGTATTTATGCTGTAATTTTTCAATCATTTTATGCACCTACCTTCCATTCAATTGATTTGGAATACTCCTCAAACATGCGCCTATACAAACCGTTCAATTGCATCAGTTCCTCATGCGTTCCGTATTCCACACATCTGCCGTCATCCATCACAAAAATCCGGTCCGCATTCATTACGGTACTTAACCTGTGTGCAATCATAACCAGTGTTTTGTCCTTTGACATTTCATCAAAAGCGGCCTGTACTTTTGTTTCGTTATCGGGGTCCGCAAACGCGGTTGCTTCATCCAGAATCAGTATCGGTGCGTCTTTTAATACCGCTCTTGCAATCGTAATTCTCTGCTGTTCTCCACCGGACAGATAGGTTCCTTTTTCTCCTATTACCGTATGAATTCCGTTCGGAAGTTTTTCGATAATATCCATGCACTGTGCTTTTTTCAGGGCTTCCATAACTTCCTCGTCACTCGCATCCGGCTTTCCCATGCGGACATTCTCCAGAATGGATTTTTTAATCAGACGGCTGTCCTGGAACACGAAGGAAACCTGTTGCATCAGATAGGAAGAAGGCATGTTCTTCACATCCACACCACCGATTTTGATTGCTCCTTCGCTTACATCAAAGAAGCGCACCATGAGTTCCGCCATCGTGGTTTTACCGGAGCCGGACGGACCGACAAACGCCACATGTTCCCCGGACTTTATGGAAATGGAAACATCGCTCAGTGCATTACGGGTTGCGTCTTTATAGCGAAAGGATACTTTGTCGATTTCAATCTCGAAGTCCGCAGGTCTTTCATTCGTTTTTCCCTCTTCCAAAGGCTTGATTTCCATGATTTTATCCACACGTTTTAAAGCATCAATCAGATTCATCTCCGCCTCTCCGGAGTATGCAATCTTCGTAAGTGCAATCGTCACAAGCGGTGTGATAATAATGTAATACATAATATTCAAAATTACCGCACTGTTCACACCGTTCTTCGTGAAAAGAAATGCCGCAATGACAAGGAATGCAAAAATCGCATTGATACATGTCATAAATCCCATCATCGGGAAACGGAGCATTAATGTATAATCGGTTGTCCACTTTCCGTATCCGTCAATGCAATCCTTAAATCTCTTAAAAGAGTGAACGGTCTGTCCGAAGGTTTTCACAACCGGCACACCTCTGACATACTCGGTTGCCTCGCTGCTCATGGTTTCAAGTGCATCCTGGTATTCCTTCATTTTCTGCTGCATACCTTTTCCCATCATGGACATCATACATATAAAACCAATGACTGCAGGAATCATACAAATCAGACCGATTTTCCAGTTAAATGCAAATACCAGAACCAACAGTCCTACAGGTGTAATCGCAGCAACCGTTTTATCCGCAAGTGTGTGCGCGATATAGGTCTCCGTTACCGCAGTCGAATCGCTTACGATTCTGCGGATTTTTCCGGTTCCGTCCTCATCGAAAACGCCGAGTGGCAAGGTAATGATTCTTCGCATCAGACTGCTTCTCATGTTCGCCTGTACACGGAACGCGGAAATATGCGTACAAAGGAGCGCTGCGATATAAACCAGTAACGCGCCTACAATCAGTGATACCGCAAGAATTGCATGAATTTTAATGCTGTCAAGGTTCTCTCCGTTTACGGCTATCCGGATAATCCTCCACAGCAGATAATACGGAATCAGTGTCATAACCGCACTGACCGCTGCCAGAAACCTGCCCAGCGTAATCAGATGCTTATGCCCTCCCGCATACTGCTTAATCAGCTTCATGTGATCGTATTTTTCTGTCTTTCCCATTTGTGGGTCCTCCTTTATATATACTTTCCTGTTTAATCCTTTTATCGTTTGGCTTTTCATTATTAGTTAGTTATCACTAACTTAAAATCGATAGCCTACGACAATAAAAAAGAGCCTTGCGGCTCTTTAATTAATTCCCATAATCCTCATCCACCCCGGCATGAAGAATTCCTGTATAATACTCAGATATTTTTCTATGCTTGCCTCATCGTAATCATGAATGATCGGTTCAAAGCATGCTGTAAGATACGCGGATAAAAGCATATGCAATTCTTCCTCGGTAACAACTTTTACCGGATAGCCTTTCTTTTTTAAGTACTTTAACGCATCCAGAAACTCTTTCTGGTTCTCCTCCGTTATGTCATGTATAAAATTCTCATATTTTGTCCCGCCCGAACAGGTCATAAGAAGAATGAATTCATCTCTTCTCGGCAGAATCACGTCTCTTATCAGGTCCACAAAAGATTCGCCAAAAATATTTTCCTGCGTTAAATCTCCTTCAACAATGTCATACTTCTTATTCGTATGATTCTTGAGCCATCTTTTCATTTCATCCACAAGAGGTTGTACCATGGCTTCAAACATTGCCTCTTTGTCTGCGTAATGTCTGTAAAGCCCTGCCGAGGTCATACCGGCTCTGGCTCCGATACTTCTGATGGAAGCGCCCTCATACCCTTTTTCAAGGAACTCCTCCATAATGGCTTTGTTGACTCTTATGTGACTTAACGACTTGTCTCTCGGCATATTTCTTAATCCAAATAAAAAAGTAATCTTTGATAGTTATCATTGTTCGCTATCAAAGATTACTATAATTTATTTTATTTGTCAACCATAGGAATGGCAAAATTACTATCTATGTTTTTGCCTACTTCCAATTCATCTCCAGATGTTTTTTGTGCTTAGCACAATCCGTAAGATACAGATTAATCAATGTCTGATAGGGAATTCCGGATTCGTTTGAACACTCTTTAAAATAATCAATTGTATCGCTATTGATATAAATAGTGATTTGTTTCTTGGTCTGACGTGTATACGGATTCTTTCTTGGATTCAATTTTTCAATGTCATATTCTTTTCTCATTTTTTCATCCTCCGTTATATTCCACATAAAATCGACGTTCTTTGTTTGTCGCTCTTCTTGCGGATATGATGCGAATTACGTCATCATCAATTCCTCGATAACAATGGCTAACAATACACAGATTGCTTTTAATGGATATACCGATAATCAGGAACCGATATTCTTCTTCCGAATGATCCGGATCATCAAACATAATTGCATTGTCATCATAAAAGACCGTAGATGCCTCTTCAAAATCGATACCATCGTGTTTTGCTTTGTTTATGCGATTTTTCTCTTCATCCCACTCAAATCTTAATTCTTTCATAATTATTTTATACCTATAATATAATTATGTCAAAGCATAAATAAGAATTATTCTTTTGACACCATTTTTATTTGTTTCAATTTAGGAATAACACCGAAAGGATGATAAACATCTCCGGTGCCGGGAACCCGGCGTAAGAATCCTGATGGCGATAGAATTCGCCTTGTGAAAGAATCTTAACATTGTAAAAACACATATGCAATACTCTTTCCCTCAAAAACAGGAAAAGTGCCATTTTTCTACGGATTGCACAAAGAAAATGAAAACGGGCGAGAAAATCGCCCGCAAAGTATTGATTTTACTACATTTTTGGTTGTCAAAAAAGGTTATTAATCTTTTTGCACCTCTTTCTTAATCATCTGCCTTCCGCCGAAAAACATAATCATCCATCCCATGCTCTCAAAGCCGGAACAGAAGCCGTTAAACTGCCAGGGAAAGATAAACTCTATAAGAAATCCAATCCCTGCAACAACTAACGGAGCAGCCAGAATCCATACTTTCCCAACTCCGAATGTGCCTCTTAAAACCATTCCGATCCAGCCGACAAGCACTGTCAGTTCAAATGCAAAGAATGTGGTCCAATAAGGCACAACCTGAACCATATATGTCCGATTCCACATTTTTACGGCAATATCGGTATTCCCACCTGCAGCATCGTAAATCACACTATAGTTATGAATGAGTGTTCCGCATGCAAGATGAAAATACATGAAGCTCATTATACCAAGGATTAATCCAACAATAAACATTCCGATGAACGCTTTGTCCCACTTGCTCTTGCACTCCGCGTACTTAAATCTGAGAAAATCAACAAACGCCAGAGCAGCAATTGCATAGCAGGCTGTACCAATCATTCCTCCGATATTCGAAACAGCGATTCTCCAGTCTGCTATCGTAAGCCAGCCTGTAGAAATCATTCCGGATACTGCTTCACTTCCCTTTGGCTCAATTCCCAAACAATAATCACCAATCATGCACAACAGCATTCCGGGAATCACCCAAAGCATCAGGTTTGATATTTTTTTCAATTTGTCCTTCGTCATCACTTTCCCTCCGAAATCCAGTTCTCTATCGCTAGTGTCGTTCTTCTGTCTATATCAACACGCGCCTCTTTGCATTCTTTTTTGTAATCACGTCCCGCTTTGAACAAACCAACAAACAAGCCGCCGCCAACAGGCATCATTTGTTTTAAAAGACTTTCGGGAAATACAAAATGAGTCGCATGCTCATAAATCATGCTTTCCACTTCACACTCGTGAGGAAGCCTCGACAGTCTCTCCTCCATTCGTCTTATATACCTCGCAGTATCCCACAAAACATCATCTTCAGCCCCAATAAGAAGAAGTTTTCCTTTGATTCGTTCCACTTTGATAAACTCTTCTTCTCTGATCGGATGCGCCTTTTCGGAATCATCAAAAACGCCTCTCGATACAAGCATATCTTTACTTTTCTTCGCATCTGCTTTCATTTTCTGATAGTATTCCGGATGCCTATAAACGAAAGGAAGATACGGAAGCGGTTCGCCCTGCCAGGAAGCCGTCGATTCCCCTTCTCCCGGCCATTCCGCCATGCCGTCACGTTTCCCCTGATAAAAACCTTCCATGACAAAATCGCTCGGTGTCATTGCAATCGTAAGTGTAATCTCCGGATAGTAAGAAGCCGCAATCAGAGAAAACATTCCCGTGGTAGATGCTCCGGCAATTCCAAATTTTTTATTTTCCTTCCCTTTCAGATATTCAATAGCTGCCCCGATTCTTTCCACCGGAAGATTATGATGACTGTAATCCTTATGTGCAGGAGAAAGTGTCAGCACATTCACTCCGAATTTTTTATGAAGCCAGCGTACTCCCGATTTGGCAACATGATCCTCGCAGTCATCTCCCAGCATGGCCATAATTGCGATGTCAGACTCTTTGCCTTCACACGGCCAGTAACATCCGTAAAATCCTTTTTCCGTCTCTTTATACTTTTTCATACTGATTATCTTCCTTCCTCAAAAATAAGATTAAGAATACCGTCGATAATTGTATCTATGGTCTTTTCATATACGCTCTCATGAAGTTCCTCCTTGGCCTCGGCCGTGAGAACCAGAATTTTCGTCATATTGGCAACAAGAAGAAGGTCGACATCAGGCCTTACACCTTCCAGAAAACTTAACAGATTAATTGCAATCGAGCTTTCTTTTTCTTCATCAGGATCAAAATCCGATGTTTTGTGAATTAAATTGGATTCATCTTCAAGTGTCATATGCGCATAAATACTCTTCTCCTTATCTACCAAATGACGAAAATACACACGCGCATCTTCCCTGCCAAGTTTTCTCTTTCCAGCCAAAACATCTGCACCAATCAGTACCGGAAGCATCTTTTGCCTGTGATACTGAATAAGATCTGCAAGATACTCTTCTTTGTTTTTCCAAAAATGATAAAACGTACCCTTTGCAATGCCTGCTGCCTCGGTAATTCTGGAGATTGTTGTATGCGTTACACCAAATTCTTTAATCAAAGGAAATCCCGCTTCCAGCATGATTATTCGCAATTCTTCTCTCTGTTCATCTGTAAATACTCTGTCCGGCATAATCATTTGTCCCTTTCTTGTGACCGTTTTAATATTTTGGTCATATTTTAAGTTAGCACTAACTAACCCTATTGTCAATAAAAAAAGCAACAAAATCCATATCAATAAACTTTGTTGCTCCTATTCCAATAAGCCTACCGGCAGTATTTTTATCTTCTAAATTAAACGTGCCATGTATCTATAGTTCTAAGTATTATCTCCAATGTCTCTTCTCTTGCCTTCTGACATTCCTCCGGATGTTTTTTCTCTCGCGGAAGCATATTGTTATTCACCGGAAAGTATCCCAGATTATGACTCCCAATTTCAGAATTAATGTGCCTGTAATCATGTTTAAAATGCATCCTTTCAAGCCTTTTGCAGAGCAATTCGGCATCTCTCTTAGCCGGAACGGATTCGTCATAAGTCGAGGTCAAAAACAGTATATCGCCGTTAATCTTCTCAACAGGAATCTCATTTTCCTCTGTCCCTTTTTTGTCCCACTCGTCAAAAAAGTATAAAAGCCTGATGTTACGTTCTCTAAAACACCTCTTAATAAAATCAGACATCAGTTTCCCTTTTACAACATACGGAAAATCATTACCTTTAAAAGAAACCATTGCTTTACAGATATCCTCCGATGCCTTTCCTGTTCCCTGCATGATGTGCCCAAAAGAGGATGCTGCAATCACGAGGCTGATATCCGATACAACACTTGCAGCAAGAAGAGCCATTCCGGCGCCTTTGGAATTGCCATAAATTCCTATGCGTTTATAGCCCAATCTTTTCATCTCATCACAGGCCAATTGAAACTGGTCAAGAGGTATCGCCCGCATATCCTTCTTTTGTCCTTCAGCCCCATAGTAAGACAACGCGAGAGCAGAATAACCTTGTTCTGAAAAAAGCTTTGCATACTTTTCTGGCAATTCAAGACCTTTAAGACCTTGAATGATTATAAGCAATCTGTCATCACCATTCTCAGCATCATATAAAATTCCTTCAAAACCATCTTGAAGATATTTGTAAGTTTTCTTTTTCAATGACAGTTAAACTCCTTTGAATTTTTGTGCTTTCTCCGGTGGAAGCTCCATAACCCTTTGTAATCTAACAAGCTTACACAATCCCAATAGCATCGAATACTTTAATGATCTTTTCATCGTGAATAATCCTCATATTCCTCAAATATTGTTAACGCATCTTTTTTATCCACCGTTTTCTCTCCCGTTACCTGTTATTGCCTATTTAATAACACAAGGTTAGAATTAACTAACTGTCGACTTGAAAATAATACGCCTCTTCGGCGCAAATTCGGTTAGTCACTACTAATATTCTATGACGGATGTATTTACTTTTCAAGAGGATTGATCCATTCTTTGATAGTCGATTGAATATGCTCATCAAGGTCAATACGGCTTCTGCGGCATTCTTTTACAAATCCTTTCGCCTCACTGAAAAATATCGAAAGAATCAGATCAACCAAAAAGCCGGGCAATAGTTGTTTCATCATGGATTCCGGAAAAATAAAATGAGTGCAATGATCATAAATGAGAACTTCCAGTTTACAATTGCATTCAGATGACTCTTCGATTTTCTTCTTCATTCTGGAAATGCCCCTGCAGGTATTCCACATAACATCATCCTTTGCCCCGGCGAGAATCAGATAACCGTTAATCTTTTCAACAGGAATCCTTTCTGCTTCGGTCACGGGATGTTTTTCTTCAGCAAGATCATGAAGATTCAGTGATGCAACAACATCTCCACGCTGTTTTCCCTCTTTTTTGAACATGTTCCAGTAATCCGGATGCTTATACGGGGAAGGCATATATGGCAGCGGCTCTCCTCTCCAGCTAAATGCCGATTCACCATCGGCAGGCCTTTCCGAAGTTCCGTCCACCTTGTCATTAAATATTCCCCAGTATACCCAGTCATTCGGAGTGAGAGCAATGGTAAGCATGATTTCCGGTATTCTGGCAGCTGCCGAAAGAGCCATATTACTGCCAAACGAACTGCCAATCACACCAAACTTTTCATATCCCTGAGACTTGAGAAAAATAACTGCGTTTTCCACATTCTCCAAAGGCCAGTTGTGAACACCTTTCATATATTTTTCAGGTCCGATACCCATGGCGGAAACACCGGCTTTATTCAGCCATTTCATCGCAGCCTTTACATGATAGCTGTCAGGATGTCCGTCCTCCAAAACGATAACTACGGCTTTCCTGTTTTCTTTAATCGGTGAAAACAATCCGCAGAAACCATCCTTTTCCACCGTATACTGTATCAAACTCATGTTATTTATTCTCCATCTCTCACAAGATCATAACTGTACATTTAAATTCTAACCCTTGTGTATAAGTGCCGTTATTCTTGGTATAAAAATCTGAGTCTCACTTTTTTTCAAATATCAAAATCTTTTGTGCATATTTTTTTATAAGCGGTATCCATGCGACGAGTTTATAGATTGGATAATATTCACACATGCCCCTTATAATATTATCATCTTTAACTTTCCTGTATCCCTTGGCAATATCGCCTAAATCGTCAAAGCTGTACGCGCCCCAGGTAAAAACAGCACCGGTCGATTTAATTGACTTTTCCACTTTTTCTTTGTTAACAAACTTAGGGCAAAGACATTCCATCAGAA
>DLBG01000003.1:19714-29463 GCA_002494135.1 Lachnospiraceae bacterium UBA7027 | reverse complement strand
CTTCTAAAAATTAAACTTTTTGTAAACAAAAAAGGATTATGGTTTACATAATCCTTTTTAGGTTAACATAACATTACAGTTCTCTGAGATATCTTCTCTTATTGGCGATGAGAATCATTCCACCCGCAAGCAGAATCACCGCAAGTGTAATCATTCCGCCAAGAGGCATCCAGACGCCGGTCGGAACAAGCGCTTCTTTGGAGTTCGTAAAAGCATAAACGGTATCCGTAGAAATCACTCCGGTAACGCTCCTGGTTTCTACCGCAGCTGCGTTATCTACCGCTACGGTGGTGAGATATCCGGTCACGGAATAATCGAACTCCTCGATGGTTACTTCCGTACCTTCCGGCAGGGAAATCAACACACTCTCTCCGTGGCTGAGCGTAAAGGTTTTTCCGTTGGAAATCTTATATCCGCCCGTCACGGTGCCGTTTTCGTCCCGGACGGCATAGTCATACTCCGTTGTATCCGCATCGTTTGTCTTAAAGACAAAGCTGAAATCTTCTGCCTTGTTTCCGTATCCGCCTTCCACGGTTTTGCTAACCGTAAGTATTGCCTCGTTTTCCTTGGTATTCGGAATGTTCAGCCTGTACTTTATGGTATTTCCCACCGGAGTGGGCACAATCTCAACTCCCGACCCAACAGGAGAACTGATCAGTGTCCACTCGCCGAGAGGCGAAATCTCAAATATTACATCCTCATCCAGTCCTTTATAACCGGCAGGCGGCGTTTTCTCTGTCAGATAATAGGTGTTCGGCGCCAGTTCATGATTGATACCCGCGATGATACCGTCAGCACCGGTTACCAAATCCTCATATCCGGCCATGGGAACATAGTCTTTTACTTTTCCTCCCTGTCCGCCGTTAACCGCCCTGTGCAGTTCAAAGTGGGCTTCTTTCAGTCCGCTGACACCGTTTGTGGCACCGTCGTATTTATATACTTCAATGGAGTAGGATTTGTTGTAAACATTAATATAGGCTATCAGCTTATCCGTATCGATTGCCGGTTTATTCCAATCCCTCCACTCACCGGAATTCTGATCGCCAAACGCAATTTCCTTCGCATCGGTAATAGTGAAGATAATCGGATTATCCAGCCCGATATAGCCTCCGGGTGATGCAATCTGCGTAAGAATATATTCCGCTTCATCGGCCATTTTAAAATCGTAGAGAATAGTAATACGACCTTTTGAATCGGACTTGAAGGTACCCTCATCCACGGTTGTATTGGTGGCCTTATCAATTCTCTGTAGGCTGAATGTTCCGCCCGCAAGAGCGACTTTCGGATCGGAGCCCATTTCATACAGGGAGATAACAATTCCGCCGGAACGGGTATTGATAATTTTATCTTCTCTGATGTTTCCGCCTTCCGGAGCACCTTCCGCGGTTTTCTCGGCAGCTTTGCTTTCATAAGTAACCGAATAACTGTAATTCAGCATCACGGAGTTGCCCTCTGCAATAGCACCGATTGTTGTTGGATGTCCGTCCTCAATCTTTTCGGCAATGCTTTCATAGTCAACCAGATTACCTTCCGTATCAAATGTCGGGTTATTCAGTTTCACTTCATAGACCTTATAATCCGCAAACTCACTTCCGGGATCAAGGCTTTCAAAGGTATAACGAACGGTGGTTCCGGGGTCTTTAATCTGTCTTACGGTACCGTTAAGGAAAGTGTCGTTTACATATACTGCCGTATAAATGCTGTCATGTAATGTAACATAGTCCCTGTCGGACCACTCCTTCTCAACCTGAATTTCCCAGCATCTTTGATTCTTTACCGTCAGCGAAGGAGAATCGATTAATCTGACTCTGCCTGCATTAACACTGTTTACGTCTACAATTTCATAACTGTCTTTGTCTCTTTCATACCCTTTGAGCATGTATCCGAGAGGAATCTCATTCTCTCTTTCTACCACCTTAAAGATGGTACCGACGGGAAGTCCGGGGACTTCAACCGTAAATCCCGCAGGAATTCTGGAAATCTGACCGTTAATGGATGTTTCAAAGGTTACTAAGTTTTTCTCCTTCTGGGTAAGCTCTTTATACTTTTCCTTTCCGATGGAAACAAACGTACCGGAATCCACATCCCATTTGCAGAGATTATCATACCTGTCGCGAACCCTGTATTTTACCATATTGGCAAGGGCAAGTTTATCCCAGTCATCCGCGCCGTTGGTTAAGTAAAGACGGAACGAGAACGTCGTCTTATCCTGATCGGCATACAGTAACTGCCCCTTTTCATCATGCAGTTCCTTGTGAATGGAAAGCGTACGGATGCCGAGCGGATTTACATGATTACGATAAACAACCGTCTTTCTATCCTCTACCTTTGCCCACGGAATTGCATAACTCTTTCTGGCATCATTTCCCGGAACATCGGAAACTGTAATTTTTGTATCATCAATGCCCTCTACGGTAACCTGATTGTAAACTTCCGTATTAATTCCGCATTCCACAATTCTGTAGGAATACGTATTCTCAATAAACCGGATTTCGGCAACCATATCCGGGTTGATGAAATAAACATTGTCGAATGCCACGGTTGCGTTCGGTGGCGTATAATGTTCGCGGAATTCCACTTTCTGTGTGGAATTCTGGTATACGACACGAATGTGCTGATTATCGTTGGTTAACGGATACTCGGTCTCGTCATCCGGCATCTTATACCAGATCTGATACGGAAATTCAACCAGCGAAAAGTCCATATCGTCATCAAGGTTCTCGAGTCCCGTAATCTCTTTGGAAAGCATAACGCTGCCCGGAGTGATATAACTTAAGTTAAATCGCATATGAAGGTTGGAAGCACCTCCACCACGCTCCATATAATAAACCTTCATCTCGTGTTCGGAATAATCATTGAATACATAGTAGGTTTCCTCTCCCACTTTCTTTTCTTTGAAGATTCCGTCAACATACTCCTGTGCTTCCGCTGCGGTGTGATTGCGTCCGAGATAATTATTGTAGAAAATCTCCTTAAGCGTTGTATTTACGCCGTTTACAACAACCTTGCCGTTTGCGAAATTAACTTTTCCGGCAAGCGCGGGGTGAATTCCGCCAAGATCGATTACAAGTTCTCCGTCAACATAAAGCCAGAAATCATCATCTCCGGTAAACTCAAAAATAATATCATGGCCCCATGCATCTAATCCGTTTGGCGTCTGCACGAATCCGGCCGTAATTTCCATGGCATTTTGATAATTCGGGTCATCAACCCGATAGAGTTTTTCTCCCTTTCTGGGGTCCTCTTCAGAAAGTGGATTCAACAGTGCATCGTAATTATTGAAAGCGTCACCCTGCGCATAATAACCTGCCTTGATATCATTATAAGGCAAGAACTGACCATGTTTCAGGGAAGGTCTTGGCGGATTGTTTACAGTACCAAGCTGTTCATAAACTCGGAAAAGGCGATTGCCCTTGGCATCTTTTTGGTCCGTTAAGGTGGCAAATGCCTGTGTCGAATCGAATTCAAAATAGCCGGTTGCGCCATATGTGCTTTCCAAAAAGAGATGGTTTACGCCTTCGGCTCCATCAAAGAATTCCGCAAGCGATTTATCCTTTACATAACCGGGCGTGGTCGAATCATATGCCGTCTTCGGATAGCCGTCATCTCCGAGATCCGTAGAAAGAATTCCCGCATCGACTTTAGGGTCGGTACCACCCGTATCCGTTCCGAAAAACTTACTCATATCTACTCGGTCTTTAAAATCCTTCATTCTCATCCTGATACCGTACAATTCGTTATCAACGGTTTCGACTTCGGTTAGATGATCCACAACCGGTTCCATGATGGCAACATAGAATGTTTCCGCCTCTTTCTTCGGGCAGGACGTAATGATTCCGTTTGTAAAATCGGTTTTGATTCCGGCATAGGAATAATACGGATCATCCCAGGCAAGAATGGTGGTGTAATACTGATCGTCTCTTCTTCCAGGAAGGTTGATACCGATTTTATTATCCGCAAGAACCTGGTGGTCTTTAATCTGCGGTGCAAGATATTTTCCGGAATAATTGTTCTGAAGTTCGTAATAATAGTTCGGAGTGCCGTCGGAATTATAATACTCTGTAAAATCCCAAAGCAGGGTATTAATCTTGCTTCCGACCCACATGATGTTATCGCCTCTTTCGTAGCAGGGAATCAGACTACCGTCATGATCTACCGCATAGAAATTGTAAACTTTGTTGGTATCATCCCAGATACGTGTATAAACAATTACCTGTGCCTGATTCGGAACAAGATATTCTCCCGTCGTCTCGTCCTTATCGGAGATACCGACCTTATATGCGGAATAAACCACGAAGTCATCTTCCGTCAAGCTGGAAAGTTCAACCAGATTCTGGTACTGCGTGTTATATGCTTTATCGTTATCCTGTTTAAATGTGCTTCCGGATAAAGTCACTGCTTTTCCGTCAGCGGCAAGCTTAATTTTACCGTCTTTCGGGGTAACCTTAAATGCCGTCGCTTCACTCTCGTTCTCCGTAAGAGAAAGCGCAGTTGCAATCATCTTTAGGTACTTTGTTGTTCCGCCAACGGATGTCGATAATGTGTAATAATCTTCTTTCGTGGAATGGAAAGTCCAGATAGTGATATTACTGTTCGCCGCAACAAACAGAATATTGTCCTTATCCACGGTATTCTTCCGGACAATCAGCGCAGTTGCTTTTAATGCGTTACCGTTACTGTTTGCTTCTGCCATTAAGGCATTACCGGATGTTCCGTTTTGATAATTCATTAATCCGAAAGATTTACCGTCAAAACCGTAAACATCATCCGCAGGATTTACGGAAGAAGCAAGGGTTGCGTGAATACTGCTGTTGGCCGAAGAATTATGATCCGTAAAAAAACGTATGCCTTTTCCGCTATTGGAATGTTGAAGCCATTTATTCTGAGTATCGTGTTTCATCAAGAAGGAGCCATTACCGTTCGATGTAATTATAATTACCGTGGCTTCATCGGGATTATCCGTCAGTCCGACATTATTACTCGTACCGACATTATAAAGATATTTCTTTGCTCCGCTTACAAATGTATAAAAATAACATTTGTAATATGATTCATTTGTTTCGACCTTCTGTGTATACCATATCGAAGCATCGAGAACGGATGCTTTCTCAGTCAGACAGCCACTACCGTTATCAGAATTCGTGAAATAATTTTTCTTTCCATCGGAAAGATAATAGAAATAGAATCCCTTATCGGAATCCGTTCCCGTAAATCCGCTCAAATCCGAGATATCCTGCGGATCAGGCGTAAACGGCGCCGGAGCATCCACGATTTCGTATACACTGAATCCTGTAGCGGCGAAGCTAATTTTACCGTCCTCAACCGTAAAATCAAGAACGCGCACCCTGGTTCCGTCATCAAGAATATGCCATAACTGAAGATTCTCATTATCCGCTGAAATTCTCTCATCCGAAATCTCAACGCTGATCGGATTTCCTTTCTCCGGCTGGAACTCATCTTCCCCGTCGGTAAGCGTAATATCATATGCCGCAATGACATTGCTGTCTCTTTCTTCAGTTACGTCCACCGCTTCCGCTGTGACATTCTCCGGCATAAGGCCTTCCAAAACGACGCGTTTGTCGCTCTCTTCACCATCGGGATGCACCTCAATGCTCTGCACGCAGAAACCGTCTTCGCGAACTTCTTCCGGGGCTTCTTCCGAGCTTTCTTCTACGGCATTTTCCAAAACTTCTTCAACTACTTCCGCTTCAGGCAAAGAATCACCCTCCGCCCGCACATTCAGTGCCGGCAGCAGGAAGGACGAAAGGATCAAAAGTACAGCCAGTCCGCTCAATATTCTATTTTTCAGTCTGCGCTTCACCTTTATTTCTCTGCCTCTTCGTAAATATAAGCAAATACAATCAGTCTGTTATTCGAAACCGGCTCTGTGCAGGTAGAAAGTGCAAGGATACGATTGCTCTTTTCCATGGAGGTATTTAGGATCTGTGCATTGCTTTGAATATACTCATAAATCGTTTCAAACGAATTCGGATCCAAAGCTTTATTGTCGTATACGTTCACTTTCATACATGCAAAAATACCGATTCGATATACGGCATCCGCATTTCTTCCGACGATGAGTTCTCCGCTGTTATGTGAGTTGAGATACTCTTCGTTCAGATAATCGTCCAGCGCGCCGAACATGTTTCCGTACTCCATATGATGGCCGTACAGAATGGAATAATCGTCCGTAAAATCGCCGCTGTTTCTGCTGTCTAAAAAAATACTTCCCGACAGCGAATATTCTCCGTAAGGATCGATGTTTAAATATTCGGAATTGGTTCTTCCCTGCATTACGGGATAATCGATATTGGTTCCGTCAACCGTAATCCAGGCTACCATATCTTCCGTAATCGGAGATTCTTCGTTTATGCTTTCTCCGACCGCCGGCTTATACTTCAAATATCCGTCATCGCCGGCCTTGTGATAGACATACCACGCATCGTAAAGACCGTAAAACACAACAAGAAGCGCAATAATGAATATGCCCAGCATAACTTTCTCGTATATGATGTTCATCCATATCCAGAATCGCTTCATTGACTGTTACTCTTCCTCGTATTTTCTTCCCGAACGGATTGCAAAGAATGCAATGCCTGCAAGAATTACCATGCCCGCAATTATCCAGGGTGCAACGGAAAGGATTACACCGGTGGGAATAACGCCTTCTTTATGGTTGGTGAAACCGGTATACTTGGATACCACATTGTTTCCGCCTGTGGTTGCCGGAGTAAAGGTTCCGCTGATTACGGGATTGGTATCGGCATCAAAAGCGGAAATATCATCCTTTAACTCATCATTTCCGGTATGTGCGGAATCATAATCAATTCCGGATAAGTTTGCATCGATACCGGCAATCTGCGTATATTCTTCTTTCTCTTCGGAAAGAGTAAAGGTCATGTCCTTGATAAAACCGTAAACGGTAATATACTGTCCGTCCTGTAAATAAAATGTTTCGGAGCCGGCTCCGCTTGCATTAAGCGTAATGCTTTCGGGCTGGGCTACGGCGCTCTTAATCTTTGTGGTTGCCTTATTCGGGTTCGCGGCAATATTTTTATCCGCTTCGGATAAATCAACTACCAGAACGGCATTGGCTGGACCGTTTGCGATTTCCAGAGTCATCTCAAAGTATTTGTCCTTGGAGCCCTGGTTTCCGGTTACTTCTTTACCGAAGGTAAGGCTGGCTGTGGGATACTTATTGACAAAGCCGAGGGACTTAACCGCATTCTCGGGTTCCAGTCCGTTCGGGGTAAGAGAATTCTGCTCATCTTCTCCGACATAAGCGGTACCGGTAGTAGTGGTTGTTCCGTCCTTGGGAGCGGTCTTTACTTCATCAACATAAAGAACATAACCGGTGATTTTCAGCTTCTTCTCTTCTTTACCGGTGGACTGATTTACTTTCGTATCATCCTCCACGAATACATCCAGGGTTCTTGCCTTGGAATCATAGGTAATTGCGCGATTGGTTTTCTCCACTTCCTCGATGACGTAGCGGTATACACCGGGTTCGGTGAATACAACGTTTGTAAAATCAAGTTCCACCGTCTTGGTGGCAATGTAATAATCCTTACCCGTGGGAGCAAAATAGGTAACGTTGTCACACTGAGTTTTGTCAGCCTGCTTCGTTTCCGCATTTTCTTTCGTCTGTGCATTATAGTCAAGCGTTGCGGCAACATCACCGGCATCGGCTGCAGCGGTTACTGCCGTTCCGGTAAGCGGAGTGATTTTCAATCCGGGAATCACACCGGCATAAACCACAATGGTATCCTCCGTTGCGGCAACTGCGGTACCCGGTGTTACTTCGAATTTGAAGCTTGCATCGGGAATGTTGCAATCATTCCTGATTTGGAAATTCTTCTGAAACGTTGTCTTTTTCATCGTTTCAGCTTCTGTTCTGGCCGTAAGATAATTGCTTCCGGCCACTGCGTTTGCCTTCAGCGTTCCCACGCCCGGCACGATGACAACTGCCGTTAGCAAGAGTGCCGCGGCAGATGCCAAAAGCTTTTTCATGGCATTTCCTTTCATTTGTAATACCTCCATGTAATTAATTTATAATCAGGCTCCTCTCGGAGCAGGTTACCTTACTAAAATCCTCTTCTTCTGAGTAGCAGAATAATCCTGCCCTTTGTTTCGGAAAGAGGAATTCCGCCGTAAATACGGCTGTCCGTTGCATCAAAACGGTAATCGTTTAAAACAAATACGGTATCGTTCGGAACCGTGTACGGAAAGGTGATGGTTGCCCCCTCGGCCGTTGTCGGATAGACAACGTTTTCAAAAACCCCGTATCCGTTTACGGTAAGGACGTCATCGCTTAAATCCACGACATCGCCAGCCCTTGCCACCACTCTTCCGAAACAAATGACACCGTTCTTTTTATAGGCTATTTCATCATTCGTAAGAATCTTTGCGATTTTCAGGGTAATTACCAGATCTCCGTCCTTAATCATGGGATAACAGGAATTCGAATGATTCACGTAAATGCCCACAATAAAAATGCAAAGTATGCTTACAATCAATGCGGTTACGGCGATTTTAACAAAGAATTCGATTGCAAAGGAAAGCGCCGTTTTCTTTTTCCTGCCGGCTTTCTTTTCCGGTTCGCTATCCGTATTGATGTTTTTTTTCATGTCCTTCTTAACAGCCATCGTTATCTCTCATCCCCGTTTTCGGAAAACTCTTCCCTGGATTCTTCACATTCCGAAGTCTCTTTGTCTCTCCCGCTTCCGGAATTCTCTTCTTCGGATTTTTTAGATTTACGGTTTATCAGAATGATATATATCACCGCTCCGATGATCAGGATACCAAGCAGCCCCGCGTAAATTGCAAAACGCACCGTCGTGTTTTCTCCCGTTTTGGAAGATCTGCCGAATCCGGCCTTTTCCGGCGATGTATTCACGGGAACCGTTACCGCGGAATCATCCGACGGGGAAGGCGATGCCTTCTTTGTGTTTGCAAACAATAGCTTATCCGGTTTCGTGGCGGAACCCGCAAGGGTTACGGATACCGTATAGGTCAGTTCGTTATTTGCATCATTCACGACGCAGACATAGACGTCATAAACTCTCTCATCATATGTTACGTCACCGGCACTGCCCTTAATCTGGGAAACCGTATATTTTAAGGTCTCCGGTTCCGAAACCGTGATTTCAAAAGTCCCGGTTTTTGCGCCGTCTACCGTAATGGTATCCGCCGCAGGCTTCGGTTTATTCTTATCCGCGCATTCCATGCGGATTTGATAAACCGCTTTGGAATCGTTATTCACTTTTTCACAATATACGGGAACTTGTACCGTGACCGGTACATACAGATTCATGGCTTGAAGAGATGCGGAAAGCCCGAAAAAAGCGCACAAAAAACAAAGAAGGGAGAGGAAAACTCTGCTTCTTCCGCCGTGTACCTTACAGGATTTCGCCGTCCTTTTTTCGGTTCGTACATGAATACGCTTCATTTACAACAATTTCCGCCTTCGCATAGATTGACATAATATTATAACTCAAAAACAGGTAAAAAAACAAGAGCAGGAACCTGCTCTTGTTATGTGTTTATGCTTTTTTCGGCACTCTTGTTAATCAGAAATCAAACTTGTCTGCAAAGAACGTCTCCAGTTCGTCGATGGAAACCCTTACCTGCTCCATGGAATCACGGAATCTTACGGTTACGCAGCCGTCGGTCTCGGACTCGAAATCGTAGGTGATGCAGAACGGTGTACCGATCTCATCCTGACGGCGGTATCTCTTACCGATGTTTCC
>DLBG01000003.1:0-19650 GCA_002494135.1 Lachnospiraceae bacterium UBA7027 | reverse complement strand
GTCATCGAATTCGCAGACATATTTTTTGGAAAGTTTTGCGTAAATCTTCTCCGCACCCTCGTTCAGTTTCTTCGATAAGGGCAGAATGCCGATTTTGACCGGTGCGATTGCCGGATGGAAATGCATAACGGTACGGATATCCGGTTTCTCTTCGCTTCCGATATTTTCTTCATCGTAAGCTGCGCAAAGGAATGCCAGAACCATACGGTCTGCACCGAGTGAAGGCTCAATAACATAGGGAATATATCTTTCATTCTTTTCATCATCAAAATAAGTCATATCCTGTTTACTTACATTCTGATGCTGCGTTAAGTCATAGTCGGTTCTGTCAGCGATTCCCCAAAGTTCACCCCAGCCAATCGTCGGGAAAAGATACTCAATATCCTGGGTTCCCTTGGAATAGAAAGCAAGTTCTTCCGGATCATGTTCACGGAAACGAAGCTCCTCTTCCTTCATACCGAGGGAAAGCAGCCAGTCTTTGCAGAATTTCTTCCAATACTCATACCATTCAAGATCCGTACCGGGTTCACAGAAAAATTCCAGCTCCATCTGTTCAAATTCACGGGTACGGAAAGTAAAATTGCCGGGGGTAATTTCATTACGGAAGGATTTTCCGACCTGGCCGATTCCGAACGGAATTTTCTTTCTGGAAGTACGTTGAACATTTTTAAAGTTGACAAAAATACCCTGCGCAGTTTCCGGTCTTAAATATACTGTCGCGGATGCATCCTCCGTAACACCCTGGAAAGTCTTAAACATTAAATTAAACTGACGGATATCGGTAAAATTATGCTTTCCGCAGGAAGGACAGGGAATCGAATTCTCTTTGATGAAATTCATCATCTTCTCTCCGCTCCAGCCGTCCACACTGCTCTCTAACGTCACATTATTCTCATGTGCCCAATCTTCAATTACTTTATCTGCACGGAAACGCTCATGACATTCCTTGCAGTCCATCAAAGGATCGGAAAAGCTTCCGAGATGTCCGGATGCAACCCAGGTCTGGGGATTCATCAAAATTGCGCAGTCCACACCCACGTTGTAGGGATTCTCCTGAATGAATTTCTGCCACCATGCACGCTTCACATTATTCTTCAGTTCTACGCCTAAATTTCCGTAATCCCATGTGTTTGCAAGTCCTCCGTAGATTTCGGAACCCGGATAAATAAATCCGCGTCCTTTACAGAGATTTTTGACTTTGTCCAATGTTTTTTCCATCTTGTTTCTCCTTGTTGCTTTATAGTAATGTTGCTGTATTTGTTTCCCGATTCATTCGTATCGGTTAATTATAACCGTCCGCCCGCCTGTTTGCAAGCATCGCTTCAATCCTACACCGGTCCCGTTCTCTTTGGAATCAGCCCTTATTCCCCGCTTCTACCAGTTTCCGAGGTACTCCCAGTTATTTAAAACGTACGGCTCCCCGTTATGCAGCGTATACCAGTCTCCCGCGTGGAAACGGGTTCCGTTGTTGGTAACAACGCTGAATTCGTCGGACAGAAAGACAACCGGGTCTCCTTCCGTTTTTTCATGGCTGTTTAGGGGATTCCCCGTAAACGGATTTCTGGGATTATCGATTACATCCTTTACGGCAAGAGACGGCGTATCCGCATTTGTCATAAACTCGTCGGATACGGTAAATCCTTTCGCATTGTAATCCTTTACCAGATAAAGCGGCAGGAAGAATTCCATACTGTCTCCGCGTGAGGTAAACAGATCCATCTGGTCCGTCAGCCTTCCGTGGTCGGCGGAAATGATGATTCTGGTATTGTCATAAACACCCTGCTCTTTTAAGTAATCCATCCATTCGGCGATTTTCATCAGTGCACAGACATTGGTCTGATAATGAATAATCTGTCCGACGTTTTCCATGCGAAGATAGGTACCGTCCACGGTAAAGCGCTCTTTCGGATTCGTATAGCGCCCGGTATTGTCCACGTCCATTGCCGGCTCGCAGTCCGGTTCCTGCAGCATGGTCGGTTCGTGGGTCAGACCGTTTGTAATCATTAAGAAAGATCCCTGTTCCTTATCGCTTACTTCGGTGAGTTCAGGCAGATAATCCAGCTCCGCATACCAGTCCATAAAAGTCCTCTGCAGGCCGTGCGCTTTTTCCTTTCCGTCCGCGACCTGGGTGATTAACTCGTCTCTTTCTTCGTAGAATTCCTTTTCCTTGCGGTAATATCCTTTGTTGTAAAGGCTGTTTCTTAAAATCTGAGGCGAGCAGACCATGAAAGAATAACAGAACATGTTTCTCTTCTGCATCTGCATGGAAATCTCTCCGGTCCTCCTGCCGGACTCGTTTAAACTGTATTCCAAAACACCCGCAGTGATATTGTCATATCCGTCATAAATCGAAACATCGGGAACCCAGTCGTAATTTGCATAGGGAGGATCCGTTACGGTTACGTCGAAACCGTTTTGTTCAAATAAAACCGGCAAGACAAGCAGGGATTCATTGTTTTTATCGGCCAGTAACTCCGTATCCCTTTTATTCATTGCTTCCGGGGTATATTCGTACCCTCCGTACACGGCCGGCGCTCCGAAGTTGGTATAGGCACCGTATGAAATCGTGTTCCGGTAATAGGTAAAACCGTCCAGACTTTCCTTTAACTTAGGATGCTCGTTTAAAATATACGGCATATACATTCCAAGAGACCGGTCGAGCATGAAAACGATAACGTTCGGCTTATCTTTTGCCAGATCAAACGTAATCTCGGTATTGAGTGCGGAAGCCACGCGGTCAAAACGATGATACCCTTTTTGTATGGCTGCCGTATTCTTCACACTGATTACCAAAAGCACGGCCAGTGCCGCAGGAACCAGCGCTTTCCAGACGGAAGATTTGAAACGGAAAACAAGATGAACCAACCCTCCGACAGGAAGGATGCAAAGCAGGTTGATAATCATAATCTTATTTTGAAATTCCGGCACATCCGAATAGCGGAGAATATAATTCAGCGAATCGTTTTTAATTTTAAAAGCCATAAAATTAACGGCCGATATAATGCATAACGTAATTATGATCTGGAGGAAAATCTCTCTCCATCTGCGATTCGCCATCAGATAAAATACCCCGAGCCAGATTACGAAAAGCCCCAGTCCGTAACAGAATACCGGAATCAGCATCCAGGACGGATTCCGCAGCGCAAAAATATCAACGAATTCGGCAACGGAGGAGGAAATCACGGCCGAAGGAATATAAAGTCCCATCAACACGGCAAGAAAACCGCCGGAGAGGAAAAACAGCGCGGTCTGCCATTTTACTCCCGGCATGTATTCTCCCTCTTTATTCTCTTTCGCTTTCTTTTCCTTCTTCGGGAATTTTGCAATCAGTTTCTCGACAATATTCTTTCCCAGAGAAAAAACATTGTTCAGTGTCCAGTAAAATACCAGACCGGAAGGGGAACGGTATAAAAGAACCAGGAATACAAGCGCCATGCCGTAAAGCTGGAGTTTTTGTTTTATGGGATGTCCTTTGGTATAGATCATTCCGGAGACGATATTGATTACCGTCATCAGAATGGGTAAGATGTTCACCGGAAATGCGCCGATGTGAAACAGGGCATCTTCCGCACCTAAGTTCGCTATGGGACCGAAACTCGCGCCCTGCAGAACATGAAGGCCGGATAAGAAATTATATGCCGCAATAAAGAACGGAATCTGCAGAAGCAGGGAAACCGAACTTTTCAGTACAAAAATCGGATTGTAGTGTTTTTCCCGGTAATAGGCCTGAAGCATCATCATGCGTTCGTCACCTTTAAAGGTCTTTTTGATGTGACGAACCCAGCGGTCCATTGATTTCTGCTTTTCTCTCTCTTCCGCCTGCAGTTCGTCCGCACGCTTATAAAGGGGAAGCACCAGAATATTAACCACCAGGCTTAAGGCAACGATGGATAAACCGAGATGATTGGTAAGCTGATATGCGTAGGAAAAAATCAGTTCATACAGCAATTCCAGCGGCCCGATTGTCAGAGTTTTCAGCACTTCCCAAACACTCACGCCGTCTTCTCCTTTTCAATCTCCGCGATTTTATTCTCAAGATAATCCGCAGTTCTTTTCACACTTTCGCCGATATAAAACCATGTCTCTTTTCTTGCCTGCTCTCTTCCCGCTTTGTAGGTTTCGTCATTGATGCAGGAATCGATCACATCCTTGACATGGTCAAACTGATCCGGCGACAGACGGACGCCTAATTTCGGCAGGGTTTTGAATGTCCAGAGCTCATCGTCAAGCCACGCCTGATCGTAAACGGATGCATCAAAAGAAGTATCCGCATAAATCACCGGTTTATCGAATACAAGGGTAAAATCAAACACAACGCCGGAGAAATCGGAAATCATGATGTCCGCCTTACGCAGAATATCAAAATTATCATTGTCTTTATTCCAGGTAACGCCGCTGCCCTCGCCGTATTTTGCCATCAGGCCTTCGAGGAACTCTTTCTCTGCAGTATAGGACTGGGGATGAGGACGGATTACAATGTCATAACCCGTTTTAATCAGTGCATCGATAAACTCTTCCCCGAATTTTCTTAAAATGGAACTGTCGCCCCATGAAGGCGCAACCAGAACGGTTTTCTTTCCGTCCTGCTTCCCGGGGTTTTCCGTCTCACGGTTTTCTTCGGTCTCTGTTTCTGTCCCGGAAGCCTTTTCCGCCTCAAGAAGCCTCTCTCTCATCACGTCCATGTAAGGAGTACCGACAACCACCGTCTCTTTAGCAGGAAGTTCGCGAAGTTCTTCCAGTTTTCTGATCTGGTCAATGTGATATTCTCCCGGCAGTAAAAGGGCATCGTAAAAATCAATTCCGAACATGCGATAAAGTGTGATATCGGAAGTCGCATGCGGAATATGCACATAATAATCCACTTTCCTGGAACGCTTCCACATCAGAACGTCCAGACCGGGCGTGGTACTTAAAACCACTTCGGCATTCAGAAGGTTCAGTTTGGAAAAGGCAGCATTGCCCTTCCCGATAAACTCGCAGGAAATATGTTTATACTCTTTTGAAAGAAGGGGATCGTCTTCGGACATGGTCAGGAATCTTGTTTCGATTCCTCTCTTTTCGAGTTCGTCAAGAATCGGTCCGAAGGTATTTCCGTACCGTTTGTGGTCGGAAAATACAACAAGCGGAACTCTTTTTTCGTTCCGCGCTCCTTTCCGGCCGCCACCGACGGAATATTTGATTTTTACAAGAAATGTTCCGAGAAAATAAAACAATCCGCCCAAAAGTCCGAAGAGGATGGTAAACAGCATTCCTCCCGTGCCCGGGTCAATGTACATCAACATCTGATTCATTCTTTTCTATCTTCCTGTCTATATGTTCGTCTGCCCGCCCGTCTTGTTTCTCTTCCTCTGTTCTTTCGCCGGCTTCCTCAGTTCTTTCGCCGGTTTCCTTAGTTTCAACTACAGTCGTAGTTGTTTTACCTCCCTTGAAGGAAAGAATCAGCAAAAGAATCGCAAAGACGGCACCCACTGCGGATACTTTGATCCCGAGCGATAATCCGGGCGGCATGTAACTGATTTCAACCCTGTGTTCACCCTTGGTAATATTCGTTGCAAGGAAGGCATCCATAAATGCCCATGTCTCGCACTCTTTGCCGTCAATTAAAACCGTGAATCCCTGATCAAAAGGAATGGTGAATAACAGAACCTCGTCCTGCTTGCAGGTAATGGTTCCGTTCAGTCCGCAGTCCGTAACTTCATTCACAAGAAGCTGATCGGAAGCAAGCTGATCCATCATCTGCTTATACGGTTCTTTTAAGAAGCAGTATGCCTGGAAGGTAAGCTCGGTTTCCGGATCGGATTCACTGATAAATGCCACATAACGGTCATACGGATATTCTCCGAGGTCCACAATATGGCGGAATTTCAAATCACTTTCGAGATGACTTTCAATCGCCTCACCCTCTTCGTTCAGGGTAACCACGCGCATGTTATCGATAAACTGCGTCACATAGAAATACGGATGCATGCCGGCATAAATCCTGTATACGGTTGCCATGCCGGTAACGCTGTTCTCTCCGTCCTCTCCGTAAACGTAGGTCTTTTTTTCGGTCCGCTCCGCGGGCATAATTCTCTGGAACAGCGGAGAATATTCCTCTTCGGCCGTGAAGTTTCTGCTTTCAATCAGTGCCTCATAGAAGTGTTCCATGTTCGTAAACGGTTTCTTTTTCTCCGTGTAATCAAACCGGTCTTCCACTTCAGGAGAAACACAGAAACCGACACTTAACGGATAAAGATTTTCATAAACATATTCCGTCTGTCCCTGATAGGTAACCATCTTTTCCGTGAACGTATCTCCGGGATAAATCTTTGTCGGAGAGATTAAGTATTTTACACCCAGGAAAGAGGTCATAAACGGAGTGGAGCCCTGATAGCTGTATGCCACATCGCTGTGTCTTAATCCCATGGATTCATAGAAATGCATTACACCGCCCGAAATGGTAGAAGAAAAATAGGATGCGGATTTATATCCGTCCCATGCTCCTTCGTTCATAAAGCGACGGTTCGGTTCTTCCACGCGGTAGAAGGGGCCGCTCTTTCTGTTCATGTAAGTCAGGGAAGCCTGCGTGACATCGGCGTCTTTCAGATATTCGGTTCTGTCCACGGTCGAATTGATTCCGACCGCAAGCGTATTCACTGCAATCTCCACGACGGACACACCGAGTAAAACCGCCTTTAATGCTCTCGAAGACATATCTTTCGATAAAAACATTACCATTCCGTAGAACAGAATCAGGGCAATGGAACAAAGATATGAGGTGATTCCGTTTAACAAATCGTTTCGTGAAAGAAGGATCCATAAAACGCCCGTTCCGACACTGAGTACGGCTGTTACGACAATAATCGGCACTTTTTTGATATATGCTCTTTTGTCGTAGCATTCGTAAGTCATGGAAAGCAACAGGAAAATATAGAAAAACGACTGTCTGGCAGGGAAGGAATTCGGGAAATGCAGTCCGTGCCATACATAAGTCAGTACATTCCACTGAAACGAAAAAAGTAAAAATACAAGCAAAAGTCCCTTGGAGATTTTACGGTCAAGGGAAATCTTCGGATTGCAGAAATATAGCGGCAGTAAGAAAAATGCAAGGAGGGATGCAAAAATATTCGGCAGCGACGAATTGTTCTGAATGGTATCCGCATTGATTAACATTCTGGAGAACAGTTCATGAAAACCGAAATAGCTCTTCCAGGTAAGAGCGGTCTGAAAATCTCCCGCCTGTGTATTCTTAAGGCAGAGCGCCGACGGAATCAGTATAACCCCGGCCACCATACATACTACAATCGTAGTCGCAAAAAACCGTAAGAGTTTGATTGCCACATGGCCGCGGGAACGGTAAACGACCAGCGTTACGAGGAAATATAAAACCGTCGCGATACCGGCGATGGCCGCGATGTAATAGTTTGAGAAAATACAAAGTCCCATGGCAAGGCCGTACAGTCTTGCACTCTCTCCCTTCGCAATTTTCTCCACACCGAGCATAATGAGCGGGAACAGAATATAGCAGTCGTTCCACATGATGTTGCAGGAATACGCAAGATAAAATGCGGAAAGGCCGTAGAACACGCCGAAAACCATACTCATCACGTCTTTGCGTTTCCACCTGTGATCCAGATAGTAAAGAAAGGCAACGGAACCGAGACCGCCCTTGATGATCAGGGTTGCGGTAATTCCTTCGAGAATATGATTCTCGGGTAAAAGTAACAGCAGAAAGTTTGACGGGGAAGAAAGATAGTAGCAAAAATGCGCCCAGTAATTGACACCAAGGCCGTTCTCCCAGGCAAACAACAGGCTCTGTCCCTCATGCATCTTGGTATAGAATTCCCTAAGGAAGGGTGCATACTGATGATAGCAGTCCATGCGCAGATAAACCTGATCCCCGAACGGATAAACGCTGTAGATTGCAAACAGCAAAAGCAGAATCGTTACGGTTACCAGAAACGCATAAATGTAATAATCATGTTTTATTAAGAATTTCTGAATTCTGCTCGGTCTGTTCACATGCCAGAAGGTGTAATACTTCGGCCCCACAATATGAGAAATCACGGTCGCAACCATGCAGATGACAAAGACCACCCAGCCGGCCTTCTCCCCTAAGAAATGACCGGCAATAAAGCCTGCCAGACACTCCACAAACAGAAGAACGAGCTGAACTATGGTATGACGGATGGCAATGACACGGAATTCATTGGTGTAAAATGCCGGCTTCTCTTTTCCTCCGATTCCGAAGTAACTTACCGAGAAGATGGCAAATGCCTGCATGATGAAAATAACGGCCCATGACAGGCCCTTCAACGGATTTAAAGCATACAAAAGAATGCTTACGACCACAACCGCCGTAATCTCAAACACCAGATAAAGAATTCCTTTATTCAGTTTTCCTTCTTTTTCTGCCATATTATTCTTTCATCTCTTTTGCAAACCGGATCATTTCCAAAGATGCAAATTCTTTGTCAAATGTTCTTTTGCAAACACTCTCCGCCTGCTCGGAAAGCTTTATGAATGTCTCGTCCGAAACCTGAAATGCGAATGCGTTCTCTGGTCTGGCATCATAGATGTACCGGATGGCTTTCTTTGCCCCCTGCGGCAGTTCATTCGCATCCGGAATGTCCGGGAACTCGCCGTCAAGCATGATGGCTTTCATTTCAAACACGGTTTTGATAAAATCGTAGTCCGTCTTTCCCTCTTCAAGAAGAAGCAGTGCCCTGTATAAAAGCCGCATCAGACCGACGTTGTCCGCATTTTCCCTGCCGTAATAATCCGCAATTTCCAGAAAATAGGAACCGTAAGCGTTTAACAGAAGATCTTTTCGGAAAATTTCAAAATAATTGGAGATTTCCGCTTTGTTTAACGAAAACGAATTCGCGCCCGCATAAAGATCGAAGGTTCCGAAGACAAACGGCATGGTGCAGGCCACAAACCGGTTCGTCGGACGAAGCGCCCCTTTTGCAAAGACAGAGATTTTTCCTCTTTCTTTGGTCAGAAGCACGATTCTGCGATCGTAGTCTCCAATCGGTTCCGCTTTTAAAATAATTCCGGTAACGGTAAAATCGTTCATTTCTCTGTATCTTTCAAATAACCCAGGTCTTTTAACAGATGCTCATCGTCCCGCCAGTTACCGCGTACTTTTACCCAGAGATGCAAATTAACCTGAATATCAAGAAGTTTTTCCATGTCCTCTCTGGCCGCTGTTCCGATCTTTTTTAACATGTTGCCGCCCTTGCCGATAATCATGCCCTTGTGGGATTCTTTTTCGCAAAGAACGGTCGCATCCACGTTGCAAAGACCTTTTTTAAACTCCATCTTGTCGATGGTTACGGCAATTCCGTGCGGAATCTCGTCTTTTAAAAGACGCAGCGCTTTCTCCCGGATGATTTCCGCCGCAATCTCCCGCTCCGACAAATCGGTTACCGTATCCTCGTCAAAAAGAAAAGGTCCCTCGGGAAGGTAGGAAGCAATCACGTCCGTCAGTTCATCCACGTTGTTTCCCTTCAGGGCAGATACCGGAACAATCTCCGCAAAATCCATTTCCTTACGGTACGTATCGATGAAATGAAGTACTTCTTCTTTCTTCACGGTATCGACTTTGTTGATTACAAGAATCACCGGAACGGTAAGTGTTTTTAAAATCTCCACGATGGCTTTCTCTCCCGCACCGATATAATCCGTGGGTTCCACAAGCCACATAACCAGATCCGCATCGTTTACAACGCTCTTTGCGGAACGAACCATGAAGTCTCCCAGACGGTTCTTGGATTTATGAATTCCCGGGGTATCCAGGAAAACCATCTGCACATTCTTTTTCGTAACCACAGTCTGAATGATGTTTCTTGTCGTCTGCGGTTTGGCAGAGGTGATGGCTATTTTTTGTCCGATAATCCGGTTCATCAGGGTGGACTTTCCGACGTTCGGGCGTCCGATGATTCCGATATATCCGGCTTTTGTTTTTTCGTTCTTTGTATTGAAATCCATAAATTATTCCGTTCTTTTTTGCACGCCAAAATCCAAGGCCCCTTTTCCGACCTTGGATTTTTGCTTTATACCCTGTAAAATTATACTATTTTTCCGTCTTTTCGGCAACCTCTTCCTTGCTTTCTTCCGCCTTGGTTTCGGCCTTATCTTCAGCCTTTTTTGCCGCCTTCTTTGCTTTTTTCTTTTTTACCGTTTTTGCGATAATGGCGATGGCAGCGCGGATAACACCGTAGATGATACCGAGAATGATCAGTGCTCTGACGATGTAAGGCAGGTTGATGATCAGATTCATTCCGAAGTGTTTTAAGGAATTGATGACATCTTCCATGCTTGCCTTGAATCCTTCCGCAATCTGCTGTCCTGCGGTCTTTTCTTCCACTACCTGAGGGGTTAAAACTTCCACTTCTTTGACATTTAAGTTTACGGTTGCGTAATCCACCTGGTTGTCATAGACACGAAGCTGACGCTCTAAGGATTCGATGTTGTAACGAACCTCTGTCAGGCGCTCGGTCAAATATACGATATCTTCCACGGACTCGGCTTTTTCGAGCAGTGCCAGATAGCTTTCCTGCTCCGCCCTTAACATATCGCGTTTGCTTTCGATATCGGTATACTGCAGCGTTACATCCGTTGCGGAAGAATTCCTGGAAATAACATTGGCCATATCACCGAGTTCATTTACAAAACCGTCCAGTTTGCTATCCGGAATGCGGATGGTAAGATTCGTAAAACGGGTCTTTCTGCTTCCGTCGTAATTGCTTCCGTTAAAGGAATATTCGTCTTCGATGTATCCGCCTAAAGCTGTGATTTTCGAATACAAATCATTTTTCAGCGCATCGAATTCCATGGTTTCCACCTGCATATCCACGGTACGGATTAACTTTCTGTCCGTTACGGAAGGGGCCACTACATTGTTGCCGCCGCCGTTTTCATCTCCGGCATCCGCCATGACGCGTTCCACGTCACCGCCCGCTTCTTCGGGAGCCGCTTCATAATCGTAATAATCCTCGTATCCTTCGTTGTATCCGTATTCATAATCGCCGTATTCATAATTACCGTAGCCGTTTTCTGCACCGGCCAGGGCCTTTAACTGAATATCATTCGTTGCCATGGCAACCGGAGCTTTGTTTTTTCTGCAGCCTCCCATGGTCAGGGCTACCGCCAGCAGGATGATTCCTATGATGACATTTCTCTTTACCTTGTTTTTCAAATTCTTCTTAAACATAATAAAATCCTCCCCAGATTCCAAACTTTTCAGATTCTCACACTTTCAAGCTTTTGCTTTGTGCGCTTCTGATATAGATACGAATCGCAGGAAGGATTTTTATGGATTCTATTTTAAAAAATTTTAAATGATGGTTTCGACGGATAAAAAGATGTCTTTTGCGTCCTCCACCAGAGACTGGGAACCGACCACGCAGATATTGTTCTGCGAAAGAACTTTTCTGACTTCGGGAGCAAGTTTCCTGATATCTTCCGCCGTGCAGTTTAACATCTCGTCTCTTTCTTTTTGCAGCATCTGTTCGTCAATCCGGTTGCGGTACGCTTTCAGGCTGCGGCTTCCCGACATGGCGGGAGTTCTCGGAATATCCTCATCGGACAGCGTACCGATAATGTATTTGGTCATCAGTCTTTCATCCGCTTTAAAGTTTTCGATATAGGAAGGAACCTCATCGAAAATCTTCAGTGTTTCTTTTAAGTTCGGATCGCGGTAAGAAACAAAGCACATGTCACCGGAACGGACAAAGGTGGACATACAGCCGTATGCGCCGCCTTTCACACGCACATTCATCCACAGATAATCATATCCGAGAATGGTATGCAGCACGCGGTAGGCACCCGTGTAGGTAAAATCTCCGGCATTGCCGCCCTTGCAGACATACTGCACGTCTCCGGAGGTGGAGAAACCTTCGTTTCTCTGAACCGGAGTCACAAATTCCTTTCTCTTTTCTTCGGGAACAAATGCATCCGTACATGCAAATTCTTTCAGTGCAACAAATTCCTTTTCGATTTCTTCGCATTTTCCCTTCGGAGAAATGATGTCGAGCATCATATTTTCCGGGCGAAGCACGAACTTTGCCGCTTCCTTCATGCCCGCAATCAGTTCATCCGCCTTTTCGTCAAAGTGATTGTCAATGTCCTGTATAAAACGTAAGAAACCGACACCGCCGATCAGTTCTGCAATCATTCCGCCCTCGGAGAAATACGAACGTACTCTTCCCATGGAAATCAGATGCCCGGAAGAATTTGCGGAAGCTTCGCTTCTGGAGCGGATTTCACCGATGATTTCATGCAGACGTTTCTTATCATCCAGTACCGTGGTGAAAAGGATCTCACGAACCAGTTCAAATGCCTTCGGAATGTTCTCATAAAGAACCTTTGTCCGGAAATCATAATACAGCACCGGCTCTTTTTTCTCATAATCATAATCTAGGCTTAAGTCCGAAATCACGGAGCCGGTATAAAGATCGGTTTCGTTCACCAGAACGGAATATTTGTAACTCTTCGTATCCATCAGTCCCAGTACGTGGCGAAGCATGGACATGTAAGGATACAGCCGGTAAGGCAGATTTACGGTATCAAACGAAACCGAAATGTATGCGATTCCGTTGGTGAAAATATCATGCAAAAGAACCCTGGAGCCGTCTGCCGTTCTCTCTTCGTTGTAAAGCGGAGAAATCTCTTTTCTTAAATCCTCACGTTCCAGAAGGGGAATGCTCGCAAGCGCCTCTTCGGAATCGGGGGTCTCCTGATAGATTTTTAAATCCTTCGTCTGTTTTACAATGGCGCGAATCTCTTCATCGGAAAGAGAATCCCGGTACGCTTTGAGCTTTTGTTTTAATTCCTCTTCTTTTTTCAGCGCAAGACCGGCCCTGGGAATACCAATCACCACGGCGCAGTGCGGATTATCAAGCAGATAATCCTTTACCAGTTTCTCATAATATCCGGTGGAGATATTCTCTTTCAGCTTCTTAAAGGTCTCTTCCACTTCCAGGTGAAGAAAAGGCTTTGCATCATCATATAACCAGCTGTCGAGCATCTGAAGGCCGTATACGAGTCCCTTGGGATAAGAGCCGAAATCCGATTCGCGGAAGCTGAATTCCAAGCGGCTTACAGCTGCCCGGAGTGCTCTTTCGTTAAATCCGTTTTCCACGATTCCTTCGAGCACTTCACGGATTGTGTCTAAGAATTCTTCTTTTCTGGAAACATCCGTATCCCTTGCCACAATACTGAAGCACTGCTGACGGATGCCGTTCTCATACGAAGAATACACATCCTTTCCGATTCCCTTGTCGATAAGAGCCGTTTTTAACGGTGCCCCGGGTGCGGAACAAATGGCATAATCAAGAATTCTGGATGCAAAATACATCTCGGGATCACTGTTCTCTCCCATGCAGACATTGTAGGTAAGGATGGTTCCGTCCTCTTCCTCTTCCTTTGTGGTTACGGGAAGAAAGACCTCTTTCTCCACACGTTTTTCGAACGGTTTCTGCAGCCGGATTTCGGAGTCGATTGTCTGACATTCGTAGTTGGATAAATATGCTTCGTCGATGTATTTTAACTTCTCTCCCATGTCCATATTTCCGTACAGGTAAATATAGCTGTTGGTGGGATGATAATATCTTCTGTGGAAATTTAAAAAGTCTTCATACGTAAGCGTCGGAATATAATCCGGATCTCCGCCTGACTCCTTTGCGTAGGTGATATCGGGAAACAGAGCGGTATAAATCTGACGGTCGATTACATCGTCCGGTGACGAGAAAGCTCCCTTCATTTCGGAATAAACGACACCGTTTAAGCGAAGTTCGGAATCTTCGGATTCCATCTCATAGTGCCAGCCTTCCTGCATGAAAATCTCTTTGTGTTTGTAGATGTTGGGGCGAAAAACCGCATCCAGATAGACATGCATCAGATTCTGGAAATCCTTGTCGTTGCAGCTTGCCACGGGATAGACGGTTTTATCCGGAAAGGTCATGGCATTTAAGAATGTATTTAGCGATCCCTTTGCCAGTTCCACAAACGGATCCTTCAGCGGGAATTCGTCGGAACCGCACAGAACGGTATGTTCGATAATGTGAGGCACTCCGGTGGAATCATCCACGGGAGTACGAAAGGCGATGGAGAAAACTTTGTTCTCGTCATCGTTTGAAATTAAGGCAACTCTTGCCTTCGTTTTTTTGTGCCTTAAAAGCATCAGTACGGAGTTTAGGTCCGTACTGAAGTGTTCATCCAATATTTCATAAGTGTCGGGAATGTTGTTTACAGATTTTGTCATATGATTAAATTGGTCTCCTTACATTCTTTGGGAAGGAAGATATGAAGATTGTCAAAACGGTTGGTGGACGGAGCAATGTACTGGTAGTTGCCCTGCTCGGTTTCAATCTTCTTGATATATAAATCCGCTCCCTCGATTTCCCTGTGGTAAACGGGTACATTAAACGCATTTACGGGTTGAGGACAGCCTTCCATATCGGCATAAATATTTCCGCCGGTAATCTCCAGACGGCCCTTGATACCGCCGAGTGCTACCGGCGATGCCGCAAGCAGTGCCACCTTAATGATGGAGCTGGAATGAATGTTCAAATTACCGCCGCCGCGATAGTTACCGATACCGCAGACCTCGCTGCCTTCGCAGTAAACAAAGACTTCCTCGCCGAAAATCTGGATATCCATGTTACCGTTTCTCGAACCGATTCCGGTTCCGTCCATACAGTGGTTTGTACAGGATACAATACCGTCGTTGATGTCGATTTTTCCGTCTCTGTCATAAAGACAGCCGATACCGGTTGCATTGCTGCCCGATACCTCAAGTTCAATATCCGCAATCGAGGAAATATCCACCTTGCCGCCGAACGTACCGATACCCACGGTGTCCGCACCGGATGCGTAAATACTGATATGACAGTGATCCAGAATAATTCTGGTATATCCTTCCATGGAACCGATGCCGACGGATTTGGAACCGTTTGCGAGGATTTCAAAGTTACCGGAAGAAAGCTTGATTTCGCTGCTTTCATCCGCAAAAATACCGCCGATGCCGATTGCCGTATCGGAGTTGCTCTCGATACGAACTCTTCCCTCCTGCTCAAAGAGAATGCTTCCGTACGGATCGGATAAGGAATTACCGATACCGATACCGTTGTTATGGTCTACATGAACCGTTAAGTTACCGGAACCCTGCACAATCAGCTTGGAAGACTTCGGAACACGGATTCCTTCGAAGTAGAAATGGTTGTCTCCTTCGAGATTTAAAATCACCTGGGAATTCTCTCCGATCCAGATAACCGGGTTCTGACGGCCTCTCATCTTGACATCACGGATGGAAATATTGGTCTTTATGTTGTCTTCGACGCGGATTTCCATGGAAACTTCCCTGTTCTTGTCTCCGACGATGCGCACCGCGGACTCCTTGATATGAATCTGCGAATAATAATCAAGGGCCAGGGAAATCAGCGAAATATTGTCGTAATTGGATGCCTCGTAAACTTTGCTTTCCACGGCAAGTTTTGCAAGTTTTAAGTTAATGGCGAGAATCTCTTCCTCGATGTTTTTGGGAATCGAATCGAGAATCTCCGCATTGGGACGTGCGGTATAAAATCCCTGAATCAAATGGCAACCGAGCTGGATTACCATCTGCAGTTCTTCCGCCGTTTCAACGCCTTCCGCAAGAATCATCATGTTATGATTCTTTGCAAAATTGATGTAATTCGAAACTAAGTGCTGTTTCTTTAAGTCGGAATCGATACCCATAATCATGGAATGATCGAGTTTTAAATAATGCGGCGAGTTGTTAAGAAGCGTCGTCGCGTTCGAATATCCGGTTCCGTAGTCGTCAAGTGCCAGCTCACAGCCGGATTTTTTCATATACTTGTGAACAACCTGACAGGACTCTTCGGACTGCATGCCGTTCTCGGTAATCTCAATTACAAGGTGCTTCATAACGTCTCTGTATTTTTCGAGAAGTTCGTCGAATTCGCCTTCCTTGATGATTACGGTGGGAATACTGTTTAAGAACAGTCTTCTGTCTTCAAAGGTATCCGCATGCTCCTGCATGATTTTGATAACGTTGAAGAACGTATAATGCTCCACTTCGTACAGACGGTCCTGACGTGCCGCCAGTTCCAGAACGTCGGTGGGTTCGAGACCGATTTCCTTTCTCGTACGCATCAGTGCCTCATAAGCAAAAATCTTACCGGTCTTTGCGCTTACAATCGGCTGAAAATTATAGGACAGTTCGTTGTTGTCAAGGATTTTACGAAGCTTGTCGTCCTTTAAATATTCGGTCTCCTGACGTTTGTATGCATCGGGGGAGAAAATGTGAGGCTCCACCTTGTGGAACATACCGGCTTCGGTAACGGCGAATCCCGTGTATTTTACAAGTTCCTCAAAGGACTTTGCATGCGTGTCATAGCAGGCAAACCCGCAGTATGCGGTAAAGGTTTCCGCCGTCGGCAGACGAAGCAGAATCACATTGATCTCATTCATGATTTTATTTAAAAATCTGCGGACTTCCTTTACGTCCTCACATTCGGAAATAAAGAGCATGAATTCGTGGTTGGATCTGGTACCGCAGATGACTCTGTGACCCATCATTTCCGCGCCGTTGTTTCGAAGCACTTCTCCGATCTCCATCATGGTATCGGTGGCTTTCTGGAAGCCGACGAAATGACGCAAATGTTCGAAACCTTCCAGCTGGAAGGATGCCAGATAGCAATTCATCAGGGAAATCTGCATGGCGTCTTCCACTTCTTCGGCAAAAATGTCATAGTAATAAAGACCCGTTTCCGGATCGATGTTTTCATCTTCGATATTCTGATAAATGGGTAAATCTTTTCGTCCGAGTGTTTTGATGATTTTGACAAAGAGGCTGATGCCGACGCATAAAAGCAGCACGGCAATGCCCAGAAGGATAATCAGAAATACACCGAATCCCCCAAAGCTCTGAAAGTTGTAATACGATACAATAAACAGGCCAAAGGCAAGCACCATAATGATGTTTTCAATAATCAAAAGATATCGAACCCGCTGGATACCCGTCTTCTCTTCTTTCTTTTTCTTTTCCCCGCGTTCGCTTAAACTGTCAGCCGGCGGATTCGACAGAAAGGGCGATGCCCCCTTCTTTTCGTTTTCGCTGTTCCCCATTCCACGTAACCTTCCTGCTATTTCTTTCGTAGTAAATTTCTTTAGAAACCCTCTGCGTCAGGTGTTAAACACAAGTACCGCAAGTTTTGAAAATGAAATTTCCTCGGTGACGATACCCTCAGGATGTTCCCCCGCAATATAATCCAGATAATCTTCGATCTTCATGACTTCGCTTTTGAAACGGACGGTTTCGCCGCTCTTTGTTTTCGCGGTATAAGGGATGTCCACTTTCACTTTCATTTTCAGGGTTTTACAAATCTGAAAGAGAAAGGAATCCTTCGAAAGCGTTTCAAAATGCTTTGCAAACGTGATATCGCTTTCCTTTGCATCGGGAATAAAATGCTTGTTCACGATGGTTTTGATTTTAAACGGGACCTCGTCCCAAGTAATCATTTCCTGATAGGTCATGCGGCCGCCGATGTAAATCCGGTTCGTATCCTGCATGGCGTATTTAAAGGATCGGTCCAACGTATCACTCATTCTTTTCGCCCGTCATGTCAATGAATTCTATGCCTCCGCCGGTAACGTCCATCACGTCCCGTACGAATTCTTCCGTATATCCCGCTTCTTCGCAAAGTTCCTGTATGGTGATTTTACGAAGGTAATCTTCCGACAATTCCCTTGCCTTGTCCAAAACTTCATTGGCTTTTTCGGCCCACTCTTCGAACGCATCCTTCGAATGTGCATCATCGGCGATTAATTCTTCCATGGCCTTCATGATCATGGAAACAATCATCTCTTCCGCTTCGCTTGCGTCTTCTTCCTGTTCCACGACATCCATGGAGGAAGCAAGTGCCACGTTGCCTTCCCCGATTAAATCATCCAGCGGCACGCCCTGGTTTACATAAAGTCGCGCAAGCTCGGTAACACGGATCAGGTTTGCGGAAATATAATCATTCTTCGCCCGCTTGTCGCCGCTCATGGCCTTTACAAGCAGATCTTTCTTTTCTTCTTCCGTATAAGATTTTATTCCTTCAAGCTCTTCAAGATAAAAATCCAGATAGTTTTTTTCTTCGTCATTCATGAAACTTACTCCACGTGTTTATGCGTAAACAGATGCTCTTCGCAGTATTCGTAATTGCCCTTGCATTTCGAGCAGTAACGGAATGTCAGATTGGGATTGGACTGTTCCGTCTGTCCGCAGATGGCACATTTGTGATGCGCCTGCTTCTCTGCCGTTTTGATTTTTACCTTGTAATCGTGCTGTCTCTTTAACTCCCTCGGCGAACGGTATCTGCCTTTCTTGGTGTAGATAAAGAAAAGCAGCGTATTCAAAAGGGACGCTCCGATGGATACCAAAAGCAGTATTCCATGTGAGAAGCCGCCCTGCAGGAAACCGAAAACGATTTCGAATACCAGGATTCCCACATAGATAAAGCCCATAATCTTTACCTTGATGGGGATGACAAACATCACGTAAACCTTCATATCCGGATACATGATTGCAAAAGCAAGGAAGATGGACAGGTTGATATGATAAGTGCTGAAACAGCTTGCCACATAGGCGTAGAATGCGCTGCCTCCCATCAGCCACGGAAGTTCCGATGATTGCGAAACACCCACGGCTTCCTTGATAATCGGTGAATAGATAAAATCAATTAACTGCGCGTAACCGCTTCCGAAGGTTTCAAAATACACAAGCAGAAGAAATGCACCGAGTATGGTCAGTACAAAACCCGAGAAGAAATACACGTTAAACAGAAAACTGCCCCACGTTTTTTCCAGGGTTCTTCCGAGCGAATAATAGAAATACAAAACGATGATGGCAAAGAAAAGGCTGGTTTCTTCGGGCACCAGAATCCATGATACCAGTCTCCAGACCTGTCCGTGAAGAATGGCATAGGGATTTAAGTTCACAATGTAAATCCATTCCGGCTTAAAAATATTCATCAGGTATCCGAATCCGTAACAGATGATCAGATACAGGGGCAAATTGCGGATTGCGTATTTGCCGAATTTTCTTTCCAGTTTCACCAAAAAATGTTCCATAAACACTTTCCCGCTTTACAGTTCGTATGGTGTTACCTGGTATACGTAGTAGTTTAACCAGTTCGTATACAGGTTCATGCTGTGGCTTCTCCAAAGAAGCAACGGCTTATTCTCCGGGTTGTCATCCGGATAGTAATTGACCGGGATATCCGGGTTCAGTCCCTTGTCCTTGTCCCGTTTATATTCGTAATCCAGCGTATAACGGTCGTACTCGGAATGTCCGAAAACGAAAATCTGCTTTCCGTCTTTCGTCATGCAAAGATATATGCCCGCCTCATCGGATTCGGAAAGCACGATTAAATCTGGACAGTTATGAATATCCTCCGCACTCACTTCCGTGTAACGGCTGTGCGGTGCATAGAACTCATCGTCGAAGCCGCGAACCAGGGGCTCTCTTCTTTTCATGACGCGATGTTTGTAAACGCCGACCAGTTTCTTCGGCAGCATTCTTTTATTCAGGCCGAAATGATAATAAATGCCCGCCTGCGCACCCCAGCAGATATGGAAGGTGGAGGTGACATTGGTCTTTGACCATTCCATAATCCG